>NZ_JBLWEX010000176.1:0-13484 GCF_048323875.1 Yersinia sp. LJYL362 | reverse complement strand
AACTGACCCCCAATTATTACCGTGACCGCGTGTGCTTGAATGTGCTGGCCGGTTCTAAAGACAATGCGCGCGCGATTTATCAGGCTGCTGAAGGGCATGTGCTGGTGGGCGTGTTATCGAAGAATTACCCAGATGTCGACAGTGCCGTCAAAGACATGCGCGAGTACGCAGCCCTGATCGACAATGCTCTGTCGGTGGGGCTAGGGGCGGGTGACCCTAAGCAGTCGGCGATGGTGAGTCAGATTTCACAACAGGTACAGCCGCAACATGTGAATCAGGTATTCACCGGTGTTGGTACCAGTCGCGCCTTGCTGGGCCAGCACGATACGGTGGTCAATGGCCTGATATCTCCGACCGGCAAAGTGGGTTATGTGAAAATTTCCACCGGCCCGCTCAGTTCACAGCAAAAAGACGCGATTGTGCCGATAACGACCGCCATTGCGATGTTAAAAGATATGGGCGGCAGCTCGGTAAAATTCTTCCCGATGAATGGGTTGGATTCTATTGATGAATACCGTTTTGTGGCCGAGGCTTGTGCTGCCACCGGTTTCTGGCTGGAGCCCACCGGCGGTATTGATCTGGATAATTTTGAACAAATTGTGCAAATCGCGCTGGATGCGGGCGTGACGAAAGTTATCCCGCATATCTATAGCTCGATTATTGATAGCAAAACCGGCAATACCCGCCCGGAAGATGTAAAAACCTTATTGGATATCGTGAAAAAGATAGTGCAGTAACTCACTGATTTACCTGTTAAGAACTCAGTATCGGCGGAGGTAGGTGTGGTGGTTTGGCTTGGTGCAACACCTATCTTCTGGTAGCTCTTCCCTATGAGTAAGGACCAATATGAATAACTGTTCAACGGATTCTGGTTTGAAAGACCTGTCCGCAGGTATCGCTCTGGCTATGGTCGCGCTGTTTAATCCACTGGCGCACGCCGAACAGCCTACCCATCAGTCTTTTGTTTATGTCGGTACTTATAATCCGAATGGGGAAGGGGTTTACCGGTTCTTGGTTGACACTAAATCGGGTGAGTTAAGTGAGAAAACGCGGGTTAGCTCACTGGCGAATCCGGCACAACTGGTGGTGGATGCTCAGGGGAAAACTTTATACGTCGCCAGTGAGGTTGCGGATTTCAAGGGCGGCAAGCACGGCTCGATTGCGGCATATAGCATCAACCCGGCTGATGGTAATTTAACATTGATTAATCAGGTTGATTCTCAGGGCGGCGGGCCGGTGTATCTCTCATTAACGCCATCGGGTAGCCATTTATTGGTCGCTAACTATATCAGCGGTTCGGTGGCTGTTTTCCCGATACAAAGTGGCGGCAAACTTGCTGAGGCCAGTTCGGTCCAGCAAGATGAAGGCCCAGCGGGTGCGGCGAAACCGGCGGCCGCGGTGGAAGGGAGTTTCGCCATCAGCGACCACAATGGCCCACATGCGCATATGATTGCCAGCTCACCGAGTGGCAAATTTGTATTCTCCACCGATTTGGGCTTGGACAGGATTTATCAATACCAATTTGATGCGGATAATGGCAAGTTGATACCAAACTCGCCGCCGTTTATTAGCGCTTCATCCGCCGGCGCTGGCCCGCGTCATTTTGTCTTCCACCCTAACGGCAAAACACTATTCTTAATCAACGAAGAAGCCTCAACCCTCACCAGCTATCAGTTGGATACAGAAAAAGGTACTTTGAAACAGTTGCATACGCAGTCATCATTACCGGCAGATTACCGTGGGACCAGTTTTGCAGCGGGGCTGACGCTCTCGAAAGACGGTAAATTCCTGTATGTTGCCAACCGCCTGCATAACAGTATCGGCCAGTTTGCCGTGACGGCGGACGGGGAATTTAAGCCCGTGGATGAGGTCTGGACTCGGGGTGACTACCCGCGCACGCTGGTGCTTGACCCGACGGGGCACTACTTATACGCCATGAATCAACGTAGCGATAACATAACGCGCTTTAAAGTCTCTCCGCAAAATGGCAAATTGACCTTTGTCCCAGGCTATACCGCCGTTGGCAGCCCATCGCAAATGGTGTTCGTCCCGGCCGCACAGAAAAAATGATATGAGGTACGCGCCCCCTGCGGCCATGCTGTCAGGGGGGCAGCTAATATTCTGAATAACGGAGTGGAGCAGTGAGATTCCCCTATCAACGTCTGGCCTATATGTTCGATGCACTGCAATCGGAAACGCTACCTCAGGAGGAGTTGGCAAAACGCTTTGCGGTCTCAACACGTACTGTACGGGCTGATATTACGGCGTTGAATGAGATTCTGGAGCATTATGGCGCGCACTTTGTGCATAATCGTGGCTTCGGTTATCGGCTGATGGTGGACGATGCAGACCGCTTTCGTAGCCTACAGCAGCAAAATCGTAAGATGCACCTGACGCCACGTACCGCCAATGAGCGGGTGCATTATCTGTTAATCCGTTTTTTGACCTCTGCCTTTTCATTGAAGCTGGAAGATTTAGCCGATGAATGGTTTGTCAGCCGTGGCACATTGCAAAATGATATGGCTGAGGTGAGAGAAAGGTTAAGCCGCTATCATTTGACCATCGAAACTAAGCCTCGTTATGGCATGAAGTTGTTTGGCACTGAGTTGGCCATCCGTACTTGCCTGACAGATTTACTGTTTCAGTTACAACTACAAGATGCTGATAACCCATTATTAAAAAATGAGTTTTTAAGTATCCAAACTATTCCAGAATTGACGCGGTTGCTGCATGAATTACTCGCGCAATATGCCGTACGGTTAACCGATGAAGGCGAGCAATACCTGATTTTCTACTGTGCGGTGGCCATAAAACGTATCACCGACGGTTATCCCTTATCTGATTTTGATGCCGAAGATGTGGATGAGGCGGTTAAGTTGGCCTCGGGCGGTTTAGCAAATGAGCTTAAGCTGCTGTCAGGTAAAGATATTTCAGCCGCAGAGGAAGCTTATTTGCGCGTGAATATTGCTGCCCGCCGGGTGCAGGCCAGCCAGCCGAATACCAGTCGCCCGAGTGAAATCAATGCCGATGACGAAGAGACGCTGGTGGACTATATTCTTTCGTATATCAATGCTCACTATAACTACAATTTGCAGGGTGATAAGCAGCTGCGGGTTGATTTACTCACCCATATCAAAACGATGATTACTCGGGTTAAGTATAAAATCACTATTCCTAACCCACTGTTATCCAATATTAAACAGCACTATCCGATGGCCTATGACGTCACCTTGGCGGCGGTTTCCAGTTGGGGGAAATATACGCCTTACAGCTTAAGTGAAAATGAAATTGGTTATCTGGTTTTGCACATCGGGGTGGGCCTGGAGCGCCATTACAACATTGGTTATCAGCGCCATCCGCAGGTAATGCTGGTATGCGATACCGGTAATTCCACTACCCGAATGATTCAGGCGCAGATCTCCCGTAAGTATCCACAAATTGTGATGACTCAGACCATTTCCCTGCGTGATTACGAAAATCTCGACCATATCGACGAAGATTTCATTATTTCTAACTCACGATTAGCGGAGAAGAACAAGCCGGTGGTGGTGATGTCGCCGTTTCCGACAGAATATCAATTAGAGCAACTCGGTAAGCTGGTTTTGGTCGATCGCACCCGGCCTTACATGCTGGAAAAGTTCTTTGATAGCAATCACTTTATGATTATCGACCAGCCGATGACACAGGAGCAGTTGTTCAAAAAAGTTTGTCGTCAGTTGGAAGAAGAAGGGTTTGTGGATGCGGATTTCTACCCGTCAGTCGTCGAGCGGGAAGCAATAGTCTCCACCATGCTGGGCGAGGGGATTGCATTGCCACATTCACTGGGCTTATTAGCCAAGAAAACGGTGGTGGTCACTCTGTTGGCTCCTGATGGTATCGCTTGGGGTGATGGCGAAGTGGCTCATGTCATTTTCCTGTTAGCTATCAGCAAAACCGATTATGAAGAAGCGATGGCCATTTACGATTTGTTCGTGACTTTTGTGCGCGAGCGCTCGATGAGCCGTTTATTGAGCAGCCAGCATTTTGATAGTTTTAAGGCTATTGCGATTGATTGTTTGAGTCGAATTTAATTCATATTTTATTTTTATCCGATTAAGTGAGTGAGCGACTCGGTGGTGTTATACGGTGATGAGTTCGGTTGTTAATACTTCACCGTTCACATAACTGCCGTGGCTCCAACCGCCAAAGGGTGCGGGCGCGCACCCTTATGGAATCCCGCGCTTGCGCGAAATATTGCCCTACGGGTAAACCGCCTGCGTCTTTCGGGCTGACGAGCCAGCGCGATTCGCTCCTGCTCAAGCGCGCTTTTCGCGGGCGTCCATGCCCGCTCACTCTACCCTTACTCCTTGTCGGCAATATTCCTGATTGCGCTCAACGTCAAAGGAGAAAAACCATGGTTTTGGCCTTGAAGTTAAAAGCACATTTGAGCTGCCGAGTGAAGAGTGTAGCAAGGGCAACCCGCCATGGACGGCGGGTTGAGGTGTGCTTGAGCATGGATGCGAATCACACCGTCCCGTCAGCGAAATGATGAGTCGAGGGCACCTGCGAAGCAGGCAAGTGATACGTGCGTAAGCGCAGGGGTTCCAAGGGGGTTACGCGCTTGTAACCCCTTTGGCGGTTGAGGCACCTGTAGTTAAGTGAACACCGATCCCATATCAACCGAATCGATGACCAAATCAACCGAACCGATAATTAAATCCGAATCACTGCCACCCATATCTCCTGACAAACCAGCCTTTCACGAGCTGTGTCGTCACCATGTAACCTGCCAAAATCACAATCAGCCATGGGAAGTATGACAGTGGCAGCGCCTGTAATTGCAGGAATCCAGCCAGTGGTGAGAAAGTCAGCCCGATACCGACGACAACAACTGCCAGTGTCATTAAGCACAGCGGCCATGAGGCGCGGCTCTGAATAAACGGGATTTTACGGGTACGAATCATATGCACAATCAAGGTCTGGGACAGCAGCCCTTCAACGAACCAGCCAGACTGGAACAAGGTCTGCATTTCTGGCGTATTAGCCTTAAATACCCACCACATTAGGCTGAAAGTCAAAACATCAAAGATTGAACTTATCGGCCCAAAGAACACCATAAAGCGCCCAAGATCACCGGCGTTCCAGCGCTGCGGTTTTGCCAGTTGTTCTTCGTCGACATTATCGAAAGGAATGGCAATCTGAGAAATATCATACATCAGGTTCTGAATCAGCAGATGCAGCGGCAACATTGGCAAGAAAGGTAAAAATGCACTGGCAATTAGCACACTGAAAACATTACCGAAGTTGGAACTGGCGGTCATTTTTATGTATTTCAACATGTTGGCAAAGGTGCGGCGGCCCTCAATCACCCCCTGTTCCAGCACCATCAGGCTCTTTTCCAGCAAAATGATATCAGCCGCTTCCTTAGCAATATCGACTGCCGAATCCACAGAGATCCCGATATCCGCCGCGCGCAGGGCCGGAGCATCATTGATGCCATCGCCCATAAACCCCACCACATGGCCTGCTTCTCGCAGATTTTGCACGATGCGCTCTTTATGCATCGGTGTCAGCTTCGCAAATACGGTGGTGGTGCGAGTAGCTTGCGTCAGTTCTGCCTCACTCATCTGCTCAATATCACAGCCACGCAAAACTTTTTCGACCGACAGCCCGACATCTTTACAGACTTTACGCGCCACTAACTCATTGTCACCGGTAAGAATTTTGACGCTGACGCCACTGTTTTTCAATGCCAGTAGTGCGGGCGCGGTGCTCTCTTTTGGCGGATCGAGGAAGGCGATATAGCCTTCAAGAATCAGGTCATATTCGTCAATAACCGCGTAATCGCGCTGATATGCGGGCAAAATCCGTGTGGCAACCGCGACCACTCTCAGCCCTTGCTGGTTCTGCTCATCAGTAACGCGGCGGATGCGTGCCAGCAGCGCATCGGTCATTGGGATGACGTCATCACCCTGACGGACATGACGGCAAATAGACAGCATCTCTTCCAATGCACCTTTGCAGATTAGCTCGTGATAATCCGATTTGTCGCTGACCACCACGGACATCCGGCGGCGCTCAAAATCAAAGGGGATTTCATCGATTTTACGGTAACCCGCCAGTATTTCAGCAGACAGGGATGAATCGGTCATGGATGAAAGCACCGCCACGTCCAGCAGGTTTTTCAAGCCGGTTTGGTAGTAACTGTTGAGCCAGGCATAGCGCAGCACCCGCTCACAATTGGCTCCAAATACGTCGGTATGACTTTCTAACACAATCTTATCTTGGGTCAGAGTGCCGGTCTTGTCGGTGCACAAAACATCCATCGCGCCAAAGTTCTGAATAGCATCCAGCCGTTTGACGATAACTTTCTGTTTTGACAGCTTTACCGCGCCTTTTGCCAATGTGGATGTGACGATCATCGGCAGCATTTCTGGGGTCAAACCCACGGCAACTGAGAGGGCAAATAGCGCCGCTTCCCACCAGTCACCTTTGGTAAAACCATTGATCAACAACACAATGGGTGTCATGACCAACATAAAGCGAATCAACAACCAGCTGACTTTGCTGATACCACTTTGGAAAGCATTGGGCTGTTCATCCTGGTGGGTTACGCGCTCAGCCAACAGGCCAAAATAGGTTTGGTTACCGGTACCGATAACCATGGCCAGCGCAGAGCCACTCACCACATTGGTGCCCATAAAGCACAGGGTATCTCGCTCTAATGGGTTTTGTTCGTCACACTCCCGGCATTGTGCCACTTTCTCCACCGGCAGTGATTCGCCGGTCAGGGCGGCTTGGCTGATAAACAGATCTTTTGCTACCAGAATACGGAGATCCGCCGGGATCATGTCGCCGGCAGACAATTTGATAATATCGCCAGGCACCAATTGGGAAATCGGCAGTTCGCGGTGTTCACTTTTTCCGCTATGAGCATCACTGCGCAGCACCGTGGCGGTGTTGCTGACCATGGCTTTTAGCGCATCAGCTGCGCGGTTAGAGCGCGCTTCCTGAATAAAATGCATCAGAGTGGAAATCAGTACCATGGCACCAATCACCAGCGCAGCAGTGAGGTCTTCCGTGGCGTAAGAAATCAGGGCCAGAATGGTCAATAGCAAGTTAAAGGGATTGCGGTAACAGTGCCATAGGTGAACCCACCAAGGGGTAGCTTGCTGATTTTCAATCAGGTTACTGCCACTGTTTAGACGAATCGCCTCAGCTTCCTGTTCCGTTAGCCCTTCAGGGTGGCTTTGAAAGCGCTGGTAAAGTTGCTGGGGTGTTTCATTGGCGCACTGCAAACGCTGTAGCGTCAGGTCTGCCGGGATATCCTTAGCCGCACTTCCCGCAGAAAGCCCCTCTAGCATGGTTTCCCGACGGATCAGGCGGCGGGGCAGGTTACGGCTCAATACATTGAGCAATTGCCGGGTGAAATTTTTAACTTGCATGGTGCTAACCTTACTATCATGCCCTGAACTGTCTTCAGGTCGCGCCCACGGCAAACTTGCCGTAGAAAGGGCAAAAATATCATCAGCAGAAATTCACACAGAAGAAGTGCGCAGTGACTGCTTATCAGATTGTTATATCCAATAAGGCAACCACGTCAGACGGAGGATTACCTTATCGGTACACCCAAAAGGTGCAGACTGAGGGAGCTGGGTCCACTGGGTAATTAACCTCCGGTGAGTGAAGAATCGTTTTGACTGAGCGGCACACCATCGCGCTCAAACTGTTATACAAACAATAAACTGCGCCATGATTATGGCCACGGCAAAAATTACCCTGATGGAAGTTTCATCCGTTAGGGTAATAATATGTTACCAGTCATAGGGATATCATGCGCTGAATCTGATTCTATGCATGGTATGCTTCCCAATGTTCTGCTAAATATAAATAATACGGCAGCTACAAATAATCTGTTTATTATATGTATTCAAACCTAAACATTAGGTAAACCATGCAAAACCGTTTGACCATTAAGGACATTGCCCGCATGAGTGGAGTTGGAAAATCCACGGTTTCGCGGGTATTGAACAATGAAGGCAGTGTCAGCCCACAGACGCGCGAGCGAGTTGAGGCGGTTATTCGTCAGCAAGGGTTTACCCCATCAAAATCTGCCCGCGCGATGCGGGGTCAGAGCGATAAAGTGGTGGGGATTATTGTCTCGCGTCTGGATTCTCCGTCTGAGAATCAGGCGGTGCGCACCCTGTTGCCGTTGTTCTACCAGCAAGGTTACGACCCCATTTTGATGGAGAGCCAGTTTGATCCTGAGTTGGTCCGCGAGCATTTGCATGTTTTACAACAGCGCCATGTGGATGGGGTTATTTTGTTTGGTTTCACTGGGTTAACCGCCGAAATACTCTCGCCATGGCAGGCAAAAATGGTGGTGTTGGCGCGGGAATATGCCGGTTTTTCTTC
Organism: Yersinia sp. LJYL362; assembly: GCF_048323875.1. Taxonomy (NCBI): domain Bacteria; kingdom Pseudomonadati; phylum Pseudomonadota; class Gammaproteobacteria; order Enterobacterales; family Yersiniaceae; genus Yersinia; species Yersinia sp. LJYL362. The sequence goes on along the minus strand of NZ_JBLWEX010000176.1, from coordinate 5,090 downwards.
CGTTTGCTATGACGATGAAGGGGCGGTGCGCCTCTTGATGGATAAACTGCGTCAGGCCGGGCATCGTCATATTAGTTATATTGGTGTACAGCCCTCGGATGCCACGACCGGTCTACGTCGCCACCAATCTTATCTCAATTACTGCCAGCAACATGGCCTGACTGCCACCGTTGCGCTGGGTGAACTGAGCTATCAGAGCGGCTTTCAGCTCGCGCCGCAAGTGATAAAACCTGATACCTCTGCGTTAGTTTGCGCCTCTGATACCATTGCTATGGGGGTTAGTAAGTACTTACAGCAGCAAGGGCAGCAAAACATTCAGGTATGCGGCATCGGCAACACACCACTGTTGCACTTCTTATTCCCCAATAGCTTGTCCGTCGAGTTGGGTTATGGCAGTGCCGGTGTGAAAGCAGCGCAGCAACTGCTTGATCAACTTAATAATAACCAACCCATTCAACAAATTATCATCCCCGGCCAATTGGCTTAATGCTTTTTTCTTGATAGCGATGCTCCCCGCAATCTCATTTTGGGTAGTGGGGCGTTTTGGTATTTATTGAATTTCGACTAAAAATCACACAAAAATTGTCAAATTGTGATCTCTAACCCAAGTTGGGAACGTTCCCATTCCATAAAAATAAATACCTGGCTAACCTTAAATAAGCAATTTGGAACCGATCCCACCTTTACGAAAGGTATGTTGAAATGAGCAAAGTGAAACAACAAGACATCGATCAATTGATCGTACTGGTGGGAGGCAGAGAAAATATTGCCACCGTCAGCCACTGCATTACCCGGTTACGTTTTGTATTAAATGATCCAGCAAAAGCCTTTCCCAAAGAGATCGAAAAGCTGTCGATGGTCAAAGGTTGCTTTACCAATGCCGGGCAATTTCAAGTGGTTATCGGGCCAGAAGTTGATGATTACTACCAGGCGCTGATTGCCACAATTGGCCAGAATGAAACAGATAAAGAACAAACCAAACTGGCTGCACGCCAGAATATGACTTGGTTTGAGCGCGGAATTTCTCACTTTGCCGAGATCTTCTTCCCGCTGTTGCCTGCATTGATTAGCGGGGGGTTGATCCTCGGTTTCCGTAATGTGATTGGTGACATCCCGATGTCCGATGGCAAAACGCTGGCGCAGATGTATCCGGCGTGGAAAACCATTTACGACTTTCTTTGGTTACTGGGCGAAGCCATCTTCTTCTACCTGCCAGTCGCTATCTGTTGGTCGACGGTGAAGAAAATGGGCGGCACACCAGTATTGGGGATTGTATTGGGCATTACGCTGGTTTCTCCGCAGTTAATGAACTCCTATCTGCTGGGGCAACAAATCCCTGAGGTATGGAACTTCGGTTGGTTCACGATTCAAAAAGTGGGTTATCAGGCGCAAGTTATTCCTTCGATTCTGGCCGGTTTAGCACTGGGCTGGATTGAAACCAATCTGAAAAAAATCATTCCCGCTTATCTCTACTTAGTTATCGTGCCAGTGGTGTCTTTATTGCTGGCCGTATTCCTTGCTCATACCTTGATTGGGCCATTTGGTCGCATGATGGGTGATGGTGTGGCATGGGGCGTGAAAGCGGTGATGACCGGTAGTTTTGCACCGATTGGCGCGGCGCTGTTTGGTTTCTTGTATGCGCCGTTAGTGATAACCGGGGTGCATCAAACCACATTGGCTATTGATATGCAGATGATTCAGAGCATGGGCGGTACACCTGTTTGGCCGCTGATTGCCTTGTCCAATATCGCGCAAGCCTCTGCGGTGCTGGGCATCATTATCATTAGCCGTAAGATCAATGAACGAGAAATTTCTGTTCCGGCGGCCATCTCAGCCTATCTCGGTGTGACGGAACCCGCCATGTACGGTATCAACTTGAAATATCGCTTCCCAATGTTGTGCGCCATGGTTGGCTCTGGACTGGCAGGCCTGATTTGCGGGCTGACCGGGGTAATGGCTAACGGGATTGGTGTCGGTGGTTTGCCGGGTATTTTGTCCATCAAACCGCAGTTCTGGGCGATTTATTCTCTGGCAATGTTGGTGGCAATTGTCGTGCCACTGGTACTGACCATACTGGTTTATAAACGCAAAGATAGCCGCGGTGAATTGCCGGTCTGAATCGCAAACCTCCGCCAGTGGTTATTCCCTGGCGGAGTTATTTTCTCAATGAATAAGAGTCTGCTATGAATAATCCTATCCCTTGGTGGCAAAACGGCGTCATCTATCAGATTTACCCGAAGAGTTTTCAGGACAGCACCGGTAATGGTTACGGTGACTTGGCGGGGGTGACGCAACGATTGGATTATCTGCAAAAGTTGGGTGTTGATGCCATTTGGTTGACACCGGTTTATGTCTCGCCGCAAGTGGATAATGGTTATGACGTGGCGGATTACTGCGCCATTGATCCGGCTTATGGCACTTTGGATGACTTTAAGCATCTGGTGGAACAAGCCCATCAGCGTGGTATTCGTATTGTGATGGATATGGTGTTCAACCATACATCCACTGAACATGACTGGTTTAAAGCATCAACAGACCGCAACAGCCCTTACCGCCAGTTCTATATTTGGCGTGATGGGCAGGGTGACAATTTACCCAATAACTGGCGTTCTAAATTTGGTGGCAATACCTGGCAATGGCATGCGGCCAGTGGCCAGTATTATCTGCATTTATTTGCCACAGAGCAGGCTGATCTCAACTGGGAACACCAACCGGTACGCGATGAACTGAAAAAAGTATGTGAGTTCTGGGCGGATATTGGTGTGGATGGTTTGCGTCTGGATGTGATCAATCTGGTATCCAAGCAGCAAGATTTCCCCGATGATTTTGACGGTGATGGCCGCCGTTTCTATACCGATGGCCCACGTATCCACGAATTTTTGCAAGAAATGAGCCGCGATGTGTTTCAGCCGCGCGGCCTGATGACGGTGGGTGAAATGTCCTCCACCCGCCTTGAGCATTGCCAACGCTATGCAGCATTGGGCGGTGATGAACTGTCTATGACTTTTAATTTCCATCATTTGAAAGTGGATTATCTCAATGGTGAGAAATGGTCGCTGATGCCACCGGACCGCGTCGAACTTAAGAAGATTTTTAACCAGTGGCAACAGGGCATGCATAATCGTGCCTGGAATGCGCTGTTCTGGTGTAACCATGACCAGCCGCGCATTGTGTCGCGTTTTGGTGATGAAGGTGCGCTGCGCTTACCTGCCGCCAAAATGTTGGCGATGGTGCTGCATGGTATGCAGGGTACGCCTTACATTTATCAGGGCGAAGAGATTGGGATGACCAATCCAAACTTCAGATCTATTGATCAATATCGTGATGTTGAAAGCCTGAATATGTTTGCTGAATTAAGGGCCAAAGGCCGTGATTCTGATGAGTTATTGGCAATTTTGGCGACTAAATCCCGTGATAATGGCCGTACTCCGATGCAATGGGATCGCAGCCATAATGCCGGTTTCAGCCAAGGGACCCCGTGGATTGAACCTTGCAGTAACTATGGTGAGATTAACGTTGATGCCGCGCTGGCTGATGCTGATTCGGTATTTTATGCCTATCAATATCTGATAGCCCTGCGCAAGCAACATGATGTATTTACGTTTGGTGATTATCAGGATCTTTGCCCGCAGCACCCAGATTTATGGTGTTATTTACGCAGTTGGCAAGGTAAGCAGCTGCTGGTGGTGGCGAACCTAAGTGGTGAGCCGCAGCAATGGCAGCCAAAGGATATAAAGCTTGATGGCAACTGGCAGTTATTGATGAGCAGCTACGGCGAAAGCGCCTTCCAACCGCAAGAGATGGAATTGCGGGCCTATGAGGGGATTTATTGGATTAGGGATTGATTAGATCAGTTTGGAGCTGGTTTCGGTTGAGGTGGCAATGCCAGCATTGAGAACAAATCTCATATCAACCGAAGCAAGATCCTCTCTATTATCCCCCCAATTTCAACTCTGGAAGCTGAGAAAAAATACTCACTAATCCTTCTCCCCACCCTTTACGGATCATCATAAAATACGGGTGATCTTCCGTGATCCGGTACTGCTGGGCGGTGCTGAAACTGTCCAGCGGGTAGATCATCACGTCCAGTGGCAATCCCACCGACAGATTACTGCGCAAGGTTGAATCCATTGAAATCAACGCACACTGCATTGCCTGATCCAGCGCGGTGTTGTAGCTCAACACGCGGTCGATAATGGGTTTACCATACTTACTTTCACCAATCTGAAAATAGGGTGTATCTTGCGTGGCTTCAATAAAATTCCCTTGCGGATAAATATGAAACAACCGCAGCCCCTCACCTTTAATTTGGCCGCCTAACAGTAGGTTACAGCTAAAATCTGTCCCGCCACTGTTTTGCTGTGCGCCGCTGTCCCGGTTAATCACCTCCCGCACCGTTTCGCCCAACAACGTGGCCGCCTCATACATCGACGGCACATTGATTAAGTTAGTCTGTTCGGGGTCTAAACATCGGCGTTGCAGTAAACTGACAATGCTCTGCGTGGTGGCAAGATTGCCCGCACTTTGCACCACCAGCGTTCGTTCGCCATCTTGCTGAAACAGATGCAATTTACGGAAAGTGGAAATATGATCCACCCCGGCGTTGGTGCGGGAATCAGAAGCAAACACTAATCCGGACGACAGCCGCATGGCCACACAGTAGGTCATAACCATCCTTAAAGCCTAACTCATTAGGCTATTTTATTTGCCATTTTGAACCAAGGCTGTGCTCAGAATCCTCACGTACTGCGTGTACGCTCCGGTTCTTCCGCGCTGTCCGTGTTCAAACTGACTACAACAATAACGCCTACTGGGTAGGTTTTTAGCAATTAAAAACATTTATTGCGACATGTCCAGTCGTGGGTTTGATAGCATATGCACGGCAGCTATGGTTTGCATATCTTCATAGCCACCGCCTCGGCGGATACCGCGCACCGGGCAGGCATCCAGATAATCGATGCCTACCGCCAGCTTCAAATGCTGATTCGGTTGGCAGGTATTATTGGTGACATCAAAACTCTGCCAATAGCCATTCAGCCAGACTTCAGCCCAGGCATGAGTCGCAACATGACTGGAGGATTCTGTATAAA
>NZ_JBLWEX010000175.1:0-13479 GCF_048323875.1 Yersinia sp. LJYL362 | reverse complement strand
GGCGCGAAACCTGTCTCTATTTGATAGCGCCTTTTCACTGTTGATAATTGATGAATGTCATCGAATCAGCGATGAAGATGACAGCCAATATCAGCAAATTATTCAGCATTTACGTACCACCAACCCACGCCTACGCTTACTGGGGCTGACTGCCACCCCCTACCGTTTGGGTAAAGGCTGGATCTATCAATTCCACTATCACGGTATTACCCGTGGTGATGAAAAATCCCTGTTCCGCGATTGTATTTATGAATTACCCCTGCGTTATATGATTAAGCACGGCTTTCTGGTACCACCGGAACGGCTGGATATGCCCGTCGTACAATATGATTTCAGCCGCTTGACCAGCAATAGCGACGGTATGTTCCGTGAAGCGGATTTAGACCGCGAGCTTAAGCAGCAGCAAAGAATTACCCCTCATATTGTCAGTCAGATAATGGAATATGCCGCCCATCGACGGGGGGTGATGATTTTCGCCGCCACCGTTGAGCATGCCAAAGAGGTCTATGGGCTGTTGCCTAAAGGTGAGGCTGCGCTGGTCAGTGCCGGAACGCCACCGGCCGAACGGGATGCGTTAATTACCGCGTTTAAACAGCAGCAATTGCGCTATTTGGTAAATGTCGCGGTGCTGACCACCGGTTTTGATGCCCCGCATGTCGATCTGATTGCCATTCTTCGCCCGACCGAGTCAGTCAGTTTGTATCAGCAAATTGTCGGGCGCGGGCTGCGGCTCTCTCCGGGCAAAGAAGATTGCCTGATTCTGGATTATGCTGGCAACCCCCATGACCTTTTCACCCCAGAAGTGGGCATCAGCAAACCCCACAGTGACAGCCAACCGGTGCAGGTCTTTTGCCCGGACTGCGGCTTTGCCAATATTTTCTGGGGGAAATGCACTGAGTCCGGCGAGATTATTGAACACTATGGCCGCCGCTGCCAGGGCTGGTTTGAAGATGATCAAGGTGCGCGGGCACAATGTGATTACCGCTTCCGCTTCAAATCCTGCCCACATTGTGGTGCAGAAAATGATATTGCTGCTCGCCGCTGCCATCAGTGTCAGGAGGTGCTGGTCGATCCCGATGACATGCTCAAAGCCGCGTTGAAATTAAAGGATGCACTGGTACTGCGTTGTGGCGGGATGAGCCTGGAAGCCGGTCAGGATGCAAAAGGTGAGTGGCTAAAAATCACCTATTACGACGAAGAGGGTACCAATACCAGTGAGCGATTTCGCTTAACCACTGCCGCACAACGAATGGCATTCGAGCAAATTTTCCTTCGTCCGCACCAACGGGCTCCGGGTATTGCGCTTAAATGGCAAACTGCTGCAGATATTATCGCCCAGCAAGCGCTATTGCGTTATCCCGATTTTGTTGTCGCCCGCCGTCGTGGGCAATGGTGGCAAATCAGGGAAAAGGTTTTTGATTATCAGGGCCGTTTTAGACGCGCTGATTCCCTCGCCTAAGCCGCATTTAGCCTGATAATTTCGCAGTTTCGTTTGCTGTCTGCTCAATACTTCGCTAGAATGTCGCCCGCTTTGCTGTGGGTTTACCCAATCAAAGCCGAGTATCGAACCTGTTGCTGGGTCGCCTGTAGCAGGGTAAATTTTCTTTAAGAGAAAACAAAATGATCACTATCAATGTAGAAGTACGTAACGACCAGGGTAAGGGTGCGAGCCGCCGCCTGCGTGCAGCAAATAAATTTCCGGCAATCATTTACGGTGGTTCAGAAGCAGCAATCTCTATTGCTCTTGACCATGACACCACCAAAAACCTTGAATTGAAACCGGGCTTTTATGATTCTGAACTGACTCTGGTTGTCGACGGTAAAGAAACCAAAGTTAAAGTACAGGCTGTTCAGCGTCACGCTTTCAAACCAAAACTGACTCATATCGACTTCGTTCGCGTTTAATCGCATCGCTGTCGATATTCGGGACGCCGAAATAAAAAACGCCGCTTATGCGGCGTTTTTTATTGGCGATTCAGACAACTATCATTTACCTGAATTACGCTGTAGCTGGTCACGCAGATTCGGTGGCGTACCTTTAATGGTCAACGTGTCTGTTGCCGCATCCCAAAAAATACGCTCGCCCAATAACAATGCATCAAAATTAATACTCAACCCGCCGCCACTGCCGGCAAATTTGGTCAATTGACGCAACGTACCGCGATCCGCCGGGAAGCTCTCTTCCAATGCATAACCTTGTTCAACGGAGAATTGCTGAAAATCTTTCTCGCCCAACTTCGGCAACTCTTGCGCAAGTTCCTGCAAAGCAATTTCTTCACCGGCCTGCAACTGCTCATTACAGTAGCTATAAACCTGCTGGCGATATGCCTGACGTTCATTTTTACCCAGCTCGGCATCCGCGCAATAATCATCAACTGCCTGTAATAAACCACGGTTCTGCGCTTTAGTATCCAGGCCTTCACTAGCAGCCAGGAAATCCATAAAGAAGTCAGAAACCTTGCGCCCTACCCGCCCTTTCAGGAAGGTCAGATAACGGGTGGATTCCGGGTTGTTTTCCCATTCAGTTAAATCGATACGAGCCACAATATCAGCACGATTAATATCGAGATAATGGGTCGTACTCAGATCAAGTTGCTCATTAACCCGCATGCTATTGCAACTGCTCAGTACTGAAATCAGCAAATATTCCACTGCCAGATAGCGGTATTGGCAAAACAACACCACCCCCCCTTCGGCAAATGGATATTTGGCTAACTCATCACGCAAACGTCCAGTCGCTGCACGGCTAAAGCTGAGGAAGTCTTCATCACCCTTACGGCTTCGTTTCAGCGCATCAGCTAGCTCGCTTTGTTCATTAAACAATCCATAAGCTTTGCTTTTGGCACTGTAAACCCGATGCAGCTCGGCCATCATTTCTTCAACTACAGCATTGGCAGGTAACAACGAATCGCGCAACACCACATCAAGCGTTTGTTCATCACGTTTGACAAGCTGGTGTAAGGCTATCTGGTCAATATCCAGACTCATGATAAATACTCCTTTTGGCTAGTGGCGTATTCAATCACTGATGCCTGAGGGCTGCAACCCAAAAGCTATCCCGCCCCCCAATTAATGGCTAATGATTCTTAATGCTATAAAATAGCGGAAAAGCGCGTCTCTATACGGTAAGATATGGGACTTTGTCAGGTGTTGAGTTCAATTTTTATGCCACAATCATCCCGTTACAGTGACGAACACGTTGAACAATTGCTGTCTGAATTGGTCAGCGTACTGGAAAAACACCGTACCCCAACCGATCTTTCTTTGATGGTTTTGGGGAATATGGTAACAAATCTGATCAATACCAGCATTGCCCCCGCGCAACGCAAAGTATTGGCTCGTTCTTTCGCTGAAGCCCTTCAAGCTTCAGTACGTGAAGACAAAGCTCATTAATTTATCGGCCAAGACTGCAATTTCAATATGGTGACAAATCGTCAGCGCTATCGTGAAAAAGTCTCCCAGATGATCAGCTGGGGGCACTGGTTCGCCTTGTTTAATATCCTGTTCAGCCTGGTGCTGGGTAGCCGCTATTTGTTTGTTTCCGATTGGCCCTCATCGCTGATTGGCCGTGTCTATGCCCTTGTCAGTTGGCTGGGGCACTTTAGTTTTATCGTGTTTGCCGCCTATCTACTGGTGATATTCCCGCTGACCTTCGTGGTGATGTCACAGCGGTTGCTCCGATTCATCTCCGCCGCTTTCGCTACCGCGGGTTTGACCCTGTTATTAGTGGATACCGAGGTCTTCACCCGTTTCCACCTACATCTTAACCCCGTCGTGTGGGAATTAGTGGTTAACCCGGATCAAACTGAGCTGGCGCGCGATTGGCAATTGATGTTTATTGCCGTGCCGGTCATTTTTCTGGTCGAGATGCTTTTCGGCACCTGGGCATGGCAAAAACTGCGCAGCCTCAACCGGCAGCGCTTTGTTAAACCATTGGTTGCCGTATTTATTTCAGCCTTCTTTGCCTCGCATCTAATTTATATCTGGGCAGATGCTAATTTCTATCGGCCAATCAGTATGCAGCGCGCAAACTTACCGCTCTCATACCCGATGACTGCACGTAAATTCCTTGAAAAACATGGTTTGCTTGACCAGGAAGAATATCAACGACGCTTGATAGAACAAGGTAATCCAGATGCCCTAACGGTGGAATATCCTCTCAGCCCCATTGTCTTTAGCGACAACGGCAGTGGTTATAACCTGTTATTAATTGTAGTTGATGGCATCCGTGCTAGTAGCCTGCAAAAAGATATGCCAGCTTTGTCAGAGTTTGGCCATGCCAACATTCAGTTTGACCGGCATTACAGTTCAGGTAATCGCCAGGATACGGGTCTGTTTGGCCTGTTTTATGGTATCTCCCCAACCTACCTCGACGGTATTCTTTCTGCGCGTAAACCTTCGGCATTTATCACGTCATTAAGTGCGCAAGGGTATCAATTTGGGTTGTTCTCATCCGATGGCTTCGCTTCACCGCTCTATCGCCAGGCATTGTTATCCGATTTCACCTTACCTGCGCCAGCAGAGCAAACAGACAGTGAAACCACCGCACAATGGCAGCAATGGCTATCAACACTCAATAGCAATGCGCCGTGGTTCTCATACATTAATTTGAATGGCGCTGTTGAAGCGCAAGATCCGGTCATAGGCCACAAAGTTGCCCTCCCAACTGATTTTATTCATAACTATCAAACAGGTGCCAAGGATGTTGATCAGCAGATTGCGACCATTCTGGATACGCTGAAACAACGTGGCCAACTTGATAAGACCGTGGTTATTATTACTGCGGCCCACGGTGTCGAATTTAATGACACTGGCAATGATAACTGGGGTGCTGGTAGCGGCTTTAATCGACAGCAACTACAAGTCCCATTAATTGTTCATTGGCCGGGCACTCCCGCACAGAAAGTGAATAAGCTAACGAACCATGAAGACATCATGGCGACACTGATGCAGCGGCTATTACACGTCAAAACGGCCTCAGAAGACTATTCGCAAGGGGAAGACTTGTTCGCGGCGCAACGTAACAATAACTGGGTGGCGACGGGCGATAATGGCACACTGGTGATTACTACACCAACACAGACCATCGTGTTAGATAATAATGGTGAATATCGTACCTATGATATGCAAGGCAATGAAATTAAAGATGAAAAGCCACAACTTCCGTTACTGTTGCAAGTACTGACTGATATAAAACGTTTTATTGCGAACTAGCTCTAAAAAATGAGTATGTCACGGTTAAAAAAACAGCAAACGTATTGGCATAGTCTTGCATTAGTCACTGTAAAATGTAGTATAAATGCCATTGCATCGGCATGTAGCGCAGCTTGGTAGCGCACCGTCATGGGGTGTCGGGGGTCGGAGGTTCAAATCCTCTCATGCCGACCAAATATCCCAAAGAAAACCAATCCGTTAGGGTTGGTTTTTTTGTTTGTAGGATTTGGCAGGGGAAACACAGGGGAAAAAAATGACTCATTTGCGAGTAGCTAGAAACCATTAACTTCAATTACTAATAAAATAAAAATACATAAATACTATTAATTATTAAAAACCAGAATTTTCATTGTATTGCCCATCAATTCCTCATCAATATGCTTAATTAGCAAAACATACCATTTGCAATAAATCAATTTCGTGAACTACATTTTTGATGGATATATTCACTATCCTAATGAATATGGTTGCATTTGTATTTATTGCAATTATATATAATCACATCGATTACCAGAGGGTGTTATTACCATGGGCAATAATAATCAACTGAAGAATGAAGATGATACTGCGGCATTAGATTTATTGGAGCAGGCGATGGGGTTTACTTTTCAAGCCTCATTGCGTGCTGCAACAATTTTAGGGGTAGCGGATTATCTGACAGAAGAGGCAAAAACTGCGGAGGAACTTGGACAGACAGTAGGGGCAGACTCACGTCACTTAAATCGCGTATTACGCATGCTAGCATCGCGAAATATCTTTGCAGAATCAGCAGATGGTCGATTTTCACTGACCCCAGCGGCACAGTATCTTCGCTCAGATCATCGTGACTCACTGCGCGCGGCGGTATTAATGCTGACGGATAAAACATTCTGGCTCCCACTCGGTAATCTTGTCGAAAATCTACGAGGTGAATCGGCCTTTAAAAAGGCATTCGGAATGTCTTTTTATGAATACTGGTCACGAGATAACATTCCCGAATCAGAAGGTGATTTTCATACTGGTATGTCATCGATGTCCTCAGTAGAAAATAACTTCTTGGTGCGCAGCTATGACTTTCCAAAACATGCCACAGTGATTGATATTGCCGGTGGTTTTGGGGGATTACTGTTAAAAGTACTGCAAAATAATCCCACATTACAGGGTATTTTATTCGATCGCCCTGCGGTCTTGGCGAAGAACCGTCTTGGTGAGTTAGGAGATGATTCACGTTGGGAAACCCAGACAGGTAATTTCTTTGAAAGCTGCCCAACAGCTGATATTTATTTATTAAAATACATCACAATGGATTGGCCGGAAGAACAAGCAAGTCAGATATTGCGCAGTTGTCGTAATGCAATGCGGCCCAATTCAAAAGTGCTTATCTTTGAACCTGTTATATCCAGAGAAGATACCAGGCAAGGTGGCAAAGAGATCGACCTTTTGTTATTAGGTAGTTTTGATGGAGGACAAGCACGCACTGAGGAGGAACTTAAAACACTGCTGGCCAGCGCAGATCTGAAACTTAATCGTATTATCGATACCGGAAGCTATGTATCAATTATTGAGGCTATTCCAGCCTAAATATAAGCATCTATTTTAAAGAAATACGGCCTAATTGAAGATTAAACAAAAGTTTATTCGGATAATGGCCATCTATTAAATAATAAAGGAAAACGGGCAATGTTATGAAATATGGCGGTATAACATTGTCTATTTTATTAACAATTAAATATTAATAATAACAAGATTAAGAAGTCTTTCAATATTAAATGGGGGAAGTTATTTTTACAATTATAGCTATAAGTCTTTTTGCCAACCCTTGGCGATAAACATATTTGATGATCTTACTCACCACTCCCAGAAAACAGAGTGGCGAGAATCATACAAACATTAATCAACTATAACGCGACCATTAAGCGGCTGTATTGGCCGATTATTGTTATGATGAACAACAGACTGGAATTGATGTATTTGTTCAGCAGAAACATTAACAGGCTGATCAAGCACTAACCAGGTTACACCTTCAGAACAAGGTGGTGTGGTAAGTGAACCACTAAAACGGTAAAAATTGAACTGTTTTGGTAGCAACTCATTAATATCCAAAGGTCTATTCAGTATTGTTAATTGGTCTACCGCTGTTGGCATTTGCTGCCAGGCCAGTGCCAATTGTGTATTAGCTTTTCCCAACTGGAACAGCAGCGCCAATACTACCAACTCACCCTTGTTATCTTTATAAACAAAATGAGCTTCCAATGGGAACTGTTTGCCATCAATTTCGTTTTCACTGGGGGCGTGAAAATGGAATTGTTGCAATGTAAACGTATCGCCATCCAGCTTTAACGTATTACCAGCGCTAGTATTAATCTGAATCGTATGGCCATTATTAACGATTTGTTGCTTGCCTTGCTGGAAATTTAATTCCAATTGACCATGATGAGTTTTCAATGCGCCATGAATATTGACTGGTGACTGATTTTTACCCGTTTCACAAAGAGAGAAATCAGGGGAAAGTTTCCCCCAATGTGCCGGGTCTTCCTGCCCCTCATATCCCCAGTGAGCATGTTCCGCAGCACTGGCAGAAAAACTGGCTACCAACATTGCAGCGAACAATAATTTTCCTTTCATTTCTTATCCCTATTAAGCAAAAACTAAATTACACCTGACGAACAACCATGCAAAGCATGGCAATAGCCGTCGGAGTAAAAGAGTAACTCAGCTTTTTTTTAGGATATGTCAGTTACTTCCTACAAAACGATAAAATTATTGTAATAGCTTCAATTTAAACTATTTTTTCATTAATGAAAAATGTAACCAACTGCGTTTGGGAGGGTGTAAAGGAGAAAATGGTGAGAAAGGCCGGTGTTAAACGGCCCTTCCCTGTTGGCTGGTTTATCAGAGAGTTAAAGCTCTTCACCATTGCTGGCAATCACTTTTTTATACCAATCAAAACTTTGTTTACGTGAACGCGCCATGGTGCCGGTGCCGTCATCATTTTTATCCACGTAGATAAAACCATAACGCTTGCTGTATTCACCGGTTGTGAATGATACACAATCGATACAACCCCACGGGGTGTAGCCCATCAGGTCTACGCCATCTTCAAACACTGCTTTTTTCATCTGCTCGATATGGGCTTTAAGATACGCAATGCGGTAATCATCATGAACCATGCCGTCATCAGCCACTTTATCGATAGCACCAAAGCCATTTTCAACAATAAATAGCGGCTTCTGGTAACGTTCATACAATACGCTCAGTGAATAACGCAAGCCGACGGGATCGATCTGCCATCCCCAATCGGATGCTTTAACATGTGGATTCGGTACACTGCCCTCAAAGCCAGAAAGGGAGTTGCCGCTACCGGGATTAACCGCAGAAACTGCGTTACTCATGTAATAGCTTAAGCCCATGTAATCGGCGCAGCCCTCACGTAGAGTATCAAGGTCGCCCTCTTCCATATTGATAGTGAAACCGCGGCGCTCCCATTCATTCAGAATATATGAAGGGTAGTAACCACGCATGTGGACGTCACCGAATAGATAACGCTCACGCATAGCCTCCACCGAATACATCATGTCATCTGGATGGCAGGAGAATGGATAGAGCGGCACCATTGCAACCATACACCCGATTTTGAACTCTGGATTAATAGCATGGCCCAGTTTGACTACTTTGGCACTAGCGACAAACTGATGATGCAGAACCTGATACATCGTTTCTTCAGGATTTTCTTGCTCAGTGAACACCACACCAGAGCAGCAGTAACCAAATAGTGGATATTTCCAGTTACGTTGGTTATTGATCTCGTTGAATGTCATCCAATATTTGACTTTGCTTTTGTAGCGCTCCATGACCACTTCACTGAATTTCACGAAAAAGTCGACCACTTTCCGATTTTTCCAGCCACCGTATTCTTTAACCAAGTGCCACGGCATTTCAAAATGAGATAGCGTAATAACCGGTTCGATGCCGTATTTCAGCAATTCATCAAACATATCATCGTAAAATTGCAGACCCGCTTCATTCGGTTGCAGCTCATCACCTTTCGGGAAAATACGCGTCCAGGCAATGGAAGTACGGAAGCATTTGAAGCCCATTTCGGCAAACAGCGCGATGTCTTCTTTATAATGACCATAAAAATCAACCGCTTCATGGTTTGGATAGCGATACCCCTCTTGCACACCATCAGTCATAACTCGGTCAACACCGTGAGCGCCGCCGGACAATACATCGGCAATGCTTACACCTTTGCCGCCTTTATCCCAGCCGCCTTCAACCTGATGTGCCGCAACTGCGCCGCCCCATAAAAAATCTTTCGGTAATTGTTTGTGGCTCATAACTCTCTCCCTTAATACTGTGGGCAATTGTTCACCCTGGAAATAAAAATCAATGGCGGATAATTAACCCGCCCGAACATTAAATATTCTAGCCTTGATTCATTTGTGCCTGAGCAATAGGTGCTTCAGATGCTTTAGCACTGCCTGGTTGTTCCACATTCTCTGGTTCATCGGTAAACCCAACCAGCCAGGTGAAAACCGCCCCCAAGACGAAAGCGACGGTAATAGACAGCAGAAATCCCAAGAACTGTGCCATATGCCCTTCTTTAAAGAAGACCGGCAACACCGCAATACCCGGCAGGCAATAGCTCCATGACACCGCATTAAAAGACCCCGCGATAGCTCCACCAATCCCCCCTGCGGCGCAGCTGCATAAGAAAGGTTTCTTCAAACGTAATGCCACACCGTAAATAGCAGGCTCGGTAATACCGAATAAAGCGGTAATCCCCGCGGACAATGAAATTCCTTTCATTTCACGGTTACGCGTTTTTAAGTAAACACCAAACATGGTTCCGGCCATGGCAAAGACTGCGGAGGCTTGCAAGCCGGTAAAGGTGTCATAACCCAATGTCGCATAGTTCCCTACAGTGACCGGAGTGATGCCCCAATGAACACCCAATGTGACCAGTGGCTGCCAGAATGCACCAACCATAAACCCTGCTATCGCTGGGCTGAGATTATAAAGTGTGTTGTAAACGCCGCCAATTGCCCCACCGATCAAGTTACCCACTGGGCCAAATACCAACAAGGTTAAGGGCACCATAATGGCAATACAGAACATCGGGGTAAACAGGTTACGCACCACCATTGGCAGTACTTTTTCAAAGAAGCGCTGCACATAAGACATGGCCCAAACCATCAAAATAATCGGGATAACCGAGGCGGTATAGCTCAGGTATTGCACGGGAATACCGAAGAAATCCAAGGTGGGTGATGATAATGGAATACCAGCAATAGTATTCAAAATGTGGGCAACCTGCGGATTATTTAGCGCTTCATGCATCAATTGCTGAACGGCAGGGTCTGCGGAATTCACCGTAACAATTTTATTAGCCGTCAGCATGTTCATATAATCAGGGCTGATCAACGCACAAGCAGTAATTACGGCGGTAAAAGGGTTAACATTGAATTTTTTGGCCGCCGTAAAAGCCACCATCACAGGCAAGAAGGTAAATCCGGTCCAGGAGACAAAATTTAAAATTCGATACGTACCGCTGGCGGCATCCATCCAGCCAATCGCAGCCAAGAAAGAAATAATCCCTTGTAAAATACCGCAGGCGGCCAGTGGATAAAGGAAAGGTGCAAAAATACTGGAGATAATATCCATCAACCGGCTAACGATACCGACTTTAGGTGCTGCAACCGGTGCACTTTCATCGATATTGATCAGGTTCGTGACATGCTTATAGGCATCACCGACGTGGTTACCGATAACCACTTGCATTTGCCCACCCGCTTCAATAACGGTAATAACCCCTTTAACACGATTTAATTTTTCTTTATCGACAGCTTTATTATCTTTCAATATAAAACGTAAACGTGTTGCACAATGTGTGACGGTAATCACATTATTATCACCGCCAATATACTTAATAATTTCTTGGGCGGTTAATGCGTAATCAATTGCCATTATTAATCTCCTGTCACGAATGCTGAGTATAAGATAAACAGAGTGTTATCGGATTATTATTAATATTTTTTCGATTGAGACTGGAGTTTAGCAAAAAGAAAGATGAAGTCACGATATAACAGAAACCATGAATTGGAATATGTAACATGTAAAAAACACCCTGTTTTATTGGGTGTTTTTATTAACTAATTGCGGGAGCTTTTTGCCGATAGTTTCAATAATATATAAAACGGGAATCTGGGTAGTAATATTATATTGCCCCTCTAATACAATAGGCGGCATGTGATAAGAGATATTTAAATCAGCCATCTTAGCCAAGGTCGAATTATCACTATTGGTCAAGCTAATAATCTTGCAGTGTTGCAGGCTAAACTGATTGGCGATACGGATGATTTCTTCCGTTTCACCAGAAACAGAGAGGATAATCGCAATCGCATCCTGATACATATCACTATTGATTGGATAATAAGGATCATCGATATAAGTGCTGTATTTCCCTACATTAGAAAAGAAACGTGCACTGTATTTTCCTAATGCACCCGATGTTCCTATTCCAACAAAAATAATTCTACGTGTAGCCGCTATTTGCGCGGCAGCGCTATCAAGAAGTTCGTCAAACTCACTATTATTAATACTTTTAAAGTAGCTAATTATTTCGCTAATACCGAAACTGACCGGTGGTTTTTCGTCATGTTCTAAATAGAGTTTAAAACGAACACGAAATTCAGAGTAACCATCACAATTCATTTTTTTACAAAAACGCAAGACGGTGGTAGTAGAAACACCCGCAGCGTCTGCCAACTCCCTGATGGTCATGTACATCACTTTATCAGTATTTTTTATGATGTAGTTATAGACGATCAATTCCAGTTCGTTCAGCGATGATATTTCTTTATAGGTAAACATACTGGTACCTGAAACGATGCAATGGTGTGAGATAGGTAAATTTAGCATGAAATGGGGGGAGTAACGAGGGGGAAAGATAATTGAAATGGCGTCAGACAGACTGGCCGACATAGAAGAGATGCGTATTGGTCAGTCATACTGGAGTGCATGTGTTTAAGGAAACCAGATCATGGGAGATTGCAGCCATGAGTAAGAAACCGGACAATGAAGCCCGGTTTTGTATTTTACTATACAGGTGAAATTGGCCACTCTATATCAGACAACTGCGATGTATCGACACGCATCAGCAGTACGCGATACTTTTGCCATGCCAGCAAATCAATTTTTTCTTGCTCGTCAGCGTAGCCACCAGTGACAGCATCATTTCGCCAACTAATATTTCCATCAGCGATATTTTTTAATTCCGATTTTCTAAGTGTCACAATTTTTTTGGTTGCCACCAACTTAGCAGTTTCATCAACAGCCCAGATATTATCCTTCCATATATCAAACTGTCCTGGTGCACTATCTGTTGTATTAACTGGATAACCACCTAATTCGTTGATAATTACTGCCTGTTTTGATGTAGTGCTGTATCTGGTTTCTCCACGATGATCAGCGATATATTCCCAAGCTTTATTATCTTGTGTCCGACAAATGGCAAAGCCCTTTTTAGCCTTAAGCGGCTCATCTATATATGAGTGTGCAGGTAATCCTTGTCCGGAATTCAAAAATTCAGTAGATAAGCCAATATATTCATAGGTATTTGGTATTACGTTATACACAATGACGACACCAGCAGTAATTGCAAATCCGTTTTTGTCAAATTCAATAGTCATTATGCGGCCCTTACAATGTAGTTAAATGCGATATTTCGAGGGCGAGTTTCTGTCCCCCCAGCCCATCCTGTCCTAACATCCATTCCTGCTCGATCGCCAAACCATGCCTGTGTTGATCCCCCAGTAACACCAACCCGAACATGTGCATTACCACCATCACTCATTAGATGTTGATGACTTTTGAGTTCGTCAAGTTCATAACTAAGAATTGTGCGATTAGCATTAATACCGCGCCCATCGTCCCAGCCTCTAATGAACTCTCCTCGTAAGTCAGGTAATACACCTGATGGATATTTCAGCGCCAATTTGGGATATATCGCAGTATTGAATGTCCCTCCGTTCATTTTGAACCAAACGATACCCTGTACTGTCATGGGGATATCAGAAAGCGGGTAAGGCAGAGGAATACCGACAGGAAAAACAATATCAAACAAGGCTTTGATATCTGTTATTTTTAATATATCCCCCAAACCAAGGTTTGCGAGAGTTTCGGCGACCGCTGTGGGACCGGCATTCTTAATTTCTTTAAGATGGTTCGCAGCCTGAAGGAAATCACTATTATCAATACCATTACTGATCAGCTTTGAAATGGCAG
>NZ_JBLWEX010000174.1:0-13452 GCF_048323875.1 Yersinia sp. LJYL362 | reverse complement strand
AACTGACCCCCAATTATTACCGTGACCGCGTGTGCTTGAATGTGCTGGCCGGTTCTAAAGACAATGCGCGCGCGATTTATCAGGCTGCTGAAGGGCATGTGCTGGTGGGCGTGTTATCGAAGAATTATCCAGATGTCGACAGTGCCGTCAAAGACATGCGTGAGTACGCAGCCCTGATCGACAATGCTTTGTCGGTGGGGCTAGGTGCGGGCGACCCCAGGCAGTCGGTGATGGTGAGTCAGATTTCGCAACAGGTACAGCCACAGCATGTGAATCAGGTATTTACCGGCGTCGGTGCCAGCCGTGCCTTGCTGGGCCAGCACGATACTGTGGTCAATGGCCTGATATCACCGACCGGCAAAGTCGGTTATGTGAAGATTTCAACCGGCCCGCTCAGTTCACAGCAAAAAGACGCGATTGTGCCGGTCACCACCGCCATTGCGATGTTGAAAGATATGGGCGGCAGCTCGGTAAAATTCTTCCCGATGAATGGGTTGGATTCTATTGATGAATACCGTTTTGTTGCCGAGGCTTGCGCAGCAACTGGTTTCTGGTTGGAGCCAACCGGAGGTATTGATCTGGATAATTTCGAACAAATTGTGCAAATCGCGCTGGATGCGGGTGTGACGAAAGTTATCCCGCATATCTATAGCTCGATTATTGATAGCAAGACCGGCAATACCCGCCCGGAAGATGTGAAAACATTATTGGATATCGTGAAAAAGATAGTGCAATAACCCACTAATTTACCTGTTAAGAACTCAGTATCGGTGGAGGTAGGTGTGGCGGTTTGGCTTGGCGCGACACCTACCTTCTGGTAGCTCTTCCCTATGAGTAAGGACCAATATGAATAACTGTTCAACAGATTCTGGTTTGAAAGACCTGTCCGCAGGTATTGCTCTGGCTATGGTCGCGCTGTTTAATCCACTGGCGCATGCTGCACAGCCTGGCAATCAGTCTTTTGCTTATGTCGGTACTTATAATCCCAACGGGGAAGGGGTTTACCGGTTCTTGGTTGATACTAAATCGGGTGAATTAAGTGAGAAAACGCTGGTTAGCTCACTGGCGAATCCGGCACAACTGGTGGTGGATGCTCAGGGGAAAACCTTATACGTCGCCAGCGAGGTTGCGGATTTCAATGGTGGCAAGCACGGCTCGATTGCGGCATACAGCATCAACCCGGCTGATGGTAATTTGACATTAATTAATCAGGTTGATTCTCAGGGCGGCGGGCCGGTGTATCTCTCATTAACGCCATCGGGCAGCCATTTACTGGTCGCTAACTATATCAGCGGTTCGGTGGCTGTTTTCCCGGTACAAGGTGGCGGCAAACTTGCTGAGGCCAGTTCGATACAGCAAGATGAAGGCCCTGCTGGGGCGGCGAGACCTGCGGCTGCGGTGGAAGGGAGCTTTGCCATCAGTGACCACAATGGCCCACATGCACATATGATAGCCAGCTCACCGAGTGGCAAATTCGTGTTCTCCACCGATCTGGGGTTAGACAGAATTTATCAATACCGCTTTGATGCGGATAATGGCAAATTGATACCGAATTCGCCGCCGTTCATTGATGCCTCATCTGCCGGTGCTGGCCCACGGCATTTTGTGTTCCACCCTAACGGCAAAACACTATTCTTAATCAACGAAGAAGCCTCAACCCTCACCAGCTATCAGCTGGATACAGAAAAAGGTACGTTGAAACAGCTACATACTCTGTCGTCACTCCCGGCTGATTATCGCGGCACCAACTTTGCAGCGGGCCTGACGCTCTCGCAAGACGGCAAATTCCTGTATGTCGCGAACCGTCTGCATAATAGTATCGGCCAATTTGCCGTGACTGCTGACGGTGAATTTAAGCCAGTAGAGGAAGTATGGACACGGGGTGACTACCCGCGCACGCTGGTGCTTGATCCTACGGGGCACTATTTATACGCCATGAATCAACGAAGCGATAACATAACGCGCTTTAAAGTCTCTCCGCAAAGTGGCAAATTGACCTTTGTCCCAGGCTATACCGCCGTTGGCAGCCCATCGCAAATGGTGTTCGCCCCGGCCGCACAGAAAAAATGATATGAGGTACGCGCCCCCTGTGGCCATGCTGTCAGGGGGGCAGCTAATATTCTGAATAACGGAGTTGAGCAGTGAGATTTCCCTATCAACGTCTGGCCTATATGTTCGATGCACTGCAATCGGAAACGCTACCTCAGGAGGAGTTGGCGAAACGTTTTGCGGTCTCGACACGTACTGTACGGGCTGATATTACGGCGTTGAATGAGATTCTGGAGCATTATGGCGCGCACTTTGTGCATAATCGTGGCTTCGGTTATCGGCTGATGGTGGAAGATGCAGACCGCTTCCGTAGCCTACAGCAGCAAAATCGTAAGGTGCACCTGACGCCGCGCACCGCTAATGAACGGGTGCACTATCTGTTAATCCGTTTTTTGACCTCTGCTTTTTCATTGAAGTTAGAAGATTTAGCCGATGAATGGTTTGTCAGCCGTGGCACATTACAAAATGATATGGCAGAGGTGAGAGAAAGGTTAAACCGCTATCATTTGACCATCGAAACTAAGCCTCGTTATGGTATGAAGTTGTTTGGTTCTGAGCTGGCCATCCGTACCTGCCTGACAGATTTACTGTTCCAGTTACAACTGCAAGATGCTGATAACCCGTTATTAAAAAATGAATTTTTAAGTATCCAAACCATTCCAGAATTGACGCGGTTGCTGCATGAATTACTCGCGCAATATGCCGTACGGTTAACCGATGAAGGCGAGCAATACCTGATTTTCTACTGTGCGGTGGCAATAAAGCGTATCACCGACGGTTATCCCTTATCTGATTTTGATGCCGAAGATGTGGATGAAGCGGTTAAGTTAGCCTCGGGCCGTTTGGCTACTGAGCTTAAGTTGCTGTCAGGAAAAGATATTTCAGCTGCCGAAGAAGCTTATTTGCGTGTGAATATTGCCGCCCGCCGGGTGCAGGCCAGCCAGTTAAATACCAGTCGACCGAGTGAAATCAATGCCGATGACGAAGAGACGCTGGTGGACTACATCCTCTCGTACATTAATGCTCACTATAACTACAATTTGCAGGGCGATAAGCAGCTGCGGGTTGATTTACTCACCCATATCAAGACTATGATAACCCGGGTGAAGTATCAGATTACGATTCCTAACCCATTGTTATCCAATATTAAACAGCACTATCCGATGGCCTATGACGTCACACTGGCGGCGGTTTCCAGTTGGGGGAAATATACGCCTTACAGCTTAAGTGAAAATGAAATTGGCTATCTGGTGTTGCATATAGGGGTGGGTTTGGAGCGCCATTACAACATTGGTTATCAGCGCCATCCGCAGGTGATGCTGGTGTGTGATACCGGTAATTCCACCACCCGAATGATTCAGGCGCAGATCTCGCGTAAGTATCCGCAAATTGTGATGACTCAAACCATTTCCCTGCGTGATTACGAAAATCTTGACCATATCGACGAAGATTTCATTATTTCTAATTCACGACTAACGGAAAAGAACAAGCCGGTAGTCGTGATGTCCCCCTTCCCGACGGAATATCAATTAGAGCAGCTGGGTAAGTTGGTCTTAGTTGATCGTACCCGGCCTTACATGCTGGAAAAGTTCTTTGATAGTCAGCACTTTATGATTATCGACCAGCCGATGACGCAGGAGCAGTTGTTTAAAAAAGTCTGTAGTCAGTTGGAAGAAGAAGATTTTGTGGATGGGGATTTCTACCCGTCAGTGGTGGAGCGAGAAGCGATTGTTTCTACCATGCTAGGTGAAGGGATAGCATTGCCACATTCACTGGGCCTATTAGCCAAAAAAACAGTAGTGGTCACTTTGTTGGCACCTAATGGCATTGCCTGGGGGGATGGCGAAGTGGCTCATGTCATTTTCCTGTTAGCTATCAGCAAAACCGATTATGAAGAAGCGATGGCGATTTATGATTTGTTCGTAACCTTTGTGCGTGAGCGCTCGATGAGCCGTTTATTGAGTAGCCAGCATTTTGATAGTTTTAAGGCTATTGCGATTGATTGTTTGAGTCGAATTTAGGTGGTTGAGAGAAATAGAAAAGGCCACCAGTGAGACGGGCAGCCTTGGCAAAGCAGAGAGGCGTTGAGCCTATCAACTATGCAGCGATATTGGATCCGGTTTGTACAGTTTAGTCAGATTGGATACATCAACATTCTCTTCTGCTTTTCCCAGGTCGTAAGCGGCCTGGAGGCGGAGCCACATTGCCGGGGTACTTCCCAGAACCGCGGCCAGTTTTACCGCCATTTCCGGTGAAATTGCCGCCTTACAGGCAACCAGCCGTTGTACCGTTGAAGGTGACACGTTTAATGCTCTGGCAAACTCCCTTATCCCGAGCCCCAAATCTTCGAGGATTCCTTCAATCATTTCCCCTGGATGTGGGGGATTATGCATTTTCATTAGTGGTAGTCCTCGTAGTTAAGAATAAACGCATCTCCAGCGGTAAACTCGAATGTAATGCGCCAATTTCCGCTTACTGTTACTGACCAGATCCCTTCTCTTTCACCTTGTAACGGATGGAGCTTGTATCCGGCAACATTGACATCCTCAATCGTTTCCGCCAGGTCGATAAATCGCAAGCGGTCTCGAATTCGCTTAACATGCTGGGGATTAATGCCCGCAGCAGAACCTGTTTCAAAGAAGCGTTGCAGTCCTTTGTGTTTCCAACTTTTTATCATTTATCGTTCCTTGTTGCGCTACAAGAGTCATTATAATCCTTGTAGCGCATCGCGCAACACCCACAGGTTAATAATCAAATCACTGCCAGCCATATCTCCTGACAAACCAGCCTTTCACTAGCTGTGTCGTCACCATGTAACCTGCCAAAATCACCATCAGCCATGGGAAGTATGAGAGTGGTAGTGCCTGTAATTGCAGGAATCCGGCCAGTGGCGAGAAGGTTAGCCCGATACCGACTACCACCACTGCCAGTGTCATCAGACACAGCGGCCAGGAAGCGCGACTTTGAATAAAGGGAATTTTACGAGTGCGAATCATATGCACAATTAAGGTCTGGGACAGCAGCCCTTCAACGAACCAGCCAGACTGGAACAAGGTCTGCATTTCCGGCGTATTAGCTTTAAATACCCACCACATTAAGCTGAAGGTCAAAACGTCAAAGATTGAACTTATCGGCCCAAAGAACACCATAAAGCGCCCAAGATCGCCGGCGTTCCAGCGCTGTGGTTTTGCCAGCTGTTCTTCGTCGACATTATCAAATGGAATGGCAATCTGAGAAATATCATACATCAGGTTCTGGATCAGCAGATGCAGCGGCAGCATCGGTAAGAAGGGTAAAAATGCACTGGCAATCAGCACACTAAAAACATTACCGAAGTTAGAACTGGCCGTCATTTTGATGTATTTCAGCATGTTGGCAAAGGTACGGCGGCCTTCTATCACGCCCTGTTCCAGTACCATCAGGCTCTTTTCCAGCAAAATGATATCAGCCGCTTCCTTAGCAATATCTACTGCCGAATCCACCGAGATCCCGATATCCGCCGCCCGCAGTGCCGGAGCATCGTTGATACCATCGCCCATAAAGCCGACCACATGGCCTGCTTCTCGCAGATTTTGCACGATGCGCTCTTTATGCATCGGTGTCAGCTTCGCAAATACGGTGGTGGTGCGAGTAGCTTGCGTCAGTTCTGCCTCACTCATTTGTTCGATATCACTGCCACGCAAAACTTTTTCGACCGATAACCCGACATCTTTACAGACTTTACGCGCCACTAACTCATTGTCACCGGTAAGAATTTTGACGCTGACACCACTGTTTTTCAATGCCAGTAGTGCGGGCGCGGTGCTCTCTTTGGGTGGGTCTAGGAAGGCGATATAGCCTTCAAGAATCAGGTCATATTCGTCGATAACCGCATAATTGCGCTGATATGCTGGCAAAATCCGTGTGGCGACTGCTACCACCCTCAGCCCTTGCTGGTTTTGCTCATCGGTAACGCGGCGGATGCGTGCCAGCAGCGTATCGGTCATTGGGATGACGTCATCTCCCTGACGGACATGGCGGCAAATAGACAGCATCTCTTCCAATGCGCCTTTGCAGATTAACTCGTGATAATCCGATTGGTCGCTGACCACCACGGACATCCGGCGGCGCTCAAAATCAAATGGGATTTCATCGATTTTACGGTAACCTGCCAGTATTTCAGCAGACTGGGATGAATCAGTCATGGACGAAAGCACCGCCACGTCCAGCAGGTTTTTCAAGCCGGTTTGGTAGTAACTGTTGAGCCAGGCATAGCGCATTACACGTTCACAATTGGCTCCAAATACGTCGGTATGGCTTTCAAGCACAATCTTATCTTGGGTCAAGGTGCCGGTCTTGTCGGTACACAGAACATCCATCGCGCCAAAGTTCTGAATAGCATCCAGCCGTTTGACGATAACTTTTTGTTTTGACAGCTTTACTGCCCCTTTTGCCAATGTGGATGTGACGATCATCGGCAGCATTTCTGGGGTCAAACCCACGGCAACCGAGAGAGCAAATAGTGCCGCTTCCCACCAGTCACCTTTGGTAAACCCATTGATTAACAACACAATGGGTGTCATGACCAACATAAAGCGAATCAACAACCAGCTGACTTTGCTGATACCGCTCTGGAAAGCATTGGGCTGTTCATCCTGATGGGTCACACGCTCAGCTAATAGACCAAAATAGGTTTGATTACCGGTACCGATAACGATGGCCAGTGCTGATCCACTCACCACATTGGTGCCCATAAAGCACAGGGTATCCCGCTGCAATGGGTTTTGTTCATCACATTCCCGGCACTGCGCCACTTTCTCCACCGGCAGAGATTCACCCGTCAGGGCGGCCTGGCTGATAAACAGATCTTTTGCCACCAGAATACGTAAATCCGCTGGGATCATGTCACCGGCAGAGAGTTTAATAATATCGCCAGGCACCAATTGGGAAATCGGCAGTTCGCGATGTTCGCTTTTTCCGCTATGGGCATCACTGCGTAGCACTGTGGCGGTGTTGCTGACCATGGCTTTTAGCGCATCTGCTGCGCGGTTAGAGCGGGCTTCCTGGATAAAATGCATCAAGGTAGAAATCAGCACCATAGCACCAATCACCAGTGCGGCGGTGAGGTCTTCCGTGGCGTAAGAAATCAAGGCCAGAATGGTCAATAGCAAGTTAAAGGGGTTGCGATAACAGTGCCATAGGTGAACCCACCAAGGGGTAGCCTGCTGATTTTCAATCAAATTACTGCCACAATTTTGGCGAATAGCCTCGGCTTCTTGCTCAGTCAGTCCTTCGGGGTGGCTGTGAAAGCGCTGATAAAGCTGCTGCGGCGTTTCATTGGCACACTGCAAACGCTGCCGGGCCAGTTCTGCCGGGATATCTTTTGCCGTACTTCCTGCTGAAACCCCCTCAAGCATGGTTTCCCGCCGGATCAGGCGGCGGGGCAGGTTGCGGCTCAATACATTGAGCAATTGGCGGGTGAAATTTTTAATTTGCATGGTTCAAACCTTACTGTCATACCTGAATTGTCTTCAGGTAGCGCCCACGGCAAACCTGCCGTAGAGAGGGCAAAAACATCAGCAGCAGAAACCAACGCAGGGAGAATGCGCAGTGACTGCTTATCAGATTGTTATCCGATAAGGCAGCCACGTCAGACGGGGAATTACCTTATCGGTACACCCAAAGGGTGTAGATTGAGGGAACAGGGTCCACTGGGTAATTAACCTCCGGTGAGTGAAGAATCACTTTGTTTGAGCGGAACACCATCGCACTCAAACAGTTATACAAACAATAAACTGCGTCATAATTATTGCCACGGCAAAAATCACCCTGACGGGAATTTCATCCGTTAGGGTAATAATATGTTACCAGTCATAGGGATATCATGCGCTGAGTCTGATTCTGGGCATGGTATGCTTCCCACCGTTCTGGTAAATATAAATAATACGGTAGCTATAAATAATCAGTTTATTATATGTATTCAAACCTAAACATTAGGTAAACCATGCAAAACCGTTTGACCATTAAGGACATTGCCCGCATGAGTGGAGTCGGAAAATCCACCGTTTCACGGGTATTAAACAATGAAGGCAGTGTCAGCCCACAGACGCGAAAGCGAGTTGAGGCGGTTATCCGTCAACAGGGGTTTACCCCATCAAAATCGGCCCGCGCGATGCGTGGTCAGAGCGATAAAGTGGTGGGGATTATTGTCTCACGTCTGGATTCTCCCTCTGAGAATCAGGCGGTGCGCACCATGTTGCCGCTGTTCTATCAGCAAGGTTACGACCCTATTCTGATGGAAAGCCAGTTTGATCCTGAGCTGGTTAGCGAGCATCTGCATGTTTTACAACAGCGCCATGTGGATGGGGTGATTCTTTTTGGTTTCACCGGCTTAACCGCAGACATGCTCGCGCCGTGGCAGGAAAAAATGGTGGTACTGGCGCGAGAATATAGCGGTTTCTCTTCGGTTTGTTATGACGATGAAGGGGCGGTGCGGCTGTTGATGGATAAACTGCGCCAGGCCGGGCATCGCCATATTAGTTATATCGGTGTGCAGCCCTCGGATGCCACGACCGGTATGCGTCGCC
Source organism: Yersinia sp. LJYL362 (assembly GCF_048323875.1). NCBI lineage: Bacteria > Pseudomonadati > Pseudomonadota > Gammaproteobacteria > Enterobacterales > Yersiniaceae > Yersinia > Yersinia sp. LJYL362. The sequence continues at coordinate 4,837 of NZ_JBLWEX010000174.1, read as the reverse complement.
ATCAATCTTATCTCGATTACTGCCTGCAACATGGCCTGACTTCCACTGTTGCGTTGGGAGAATTGAGCTATCAGAGCGGCTTTCAGCTCGCGCCTCAAGTGATAAAACCCGATACCTCCGCACTGGTATGTGCTTCTGATACTATTGCTATGGGGGTAAGTAAGTACTTGCAGCAGCAAGGGCAACAACACATTCAGGTATGTGGTATCGGCAACACACCCTTGTTGCACTTCTTGTTCCCCAATAGCCTGTCAGTCGAGTTGGGTTATGGTAGTGCAGGTGTGAAAGCGGCACAGCAACTGCTTGATCAACTTAATAATAACCAACCCCTTCAACAAATTATTATCCCCGGCCAATTGGCTTGATGTTTTTTCGCATCTTTATGCTCCCTGCCAGCTCATTTGGAGTCATCGGAGCGCTTTGGGCTTAACTCATTTTCGATGAAAATTTGCACAAAAATTGTCAAATTGTGATCTTGGACGCAAGTTGGGAACGTTCCCATTCCATAAAAATAAATACTTGGCTAACCTTAAATAAGCCACTTGGAACCGATCCCACCTTTACGAAAGGTATGCTGAAATGAGCAAAGTAAAACAACAAGACATCGATCAATTGATCGTACTGGTGGGAGGCAGAGAAAATATTGCCACTGTCAGCCACTGCATTACCCGGTTACGTTTTGTATTAAATGATCCAGCAAAAGCATTTCCTAAAGAGATCGAAAAGCTGTCGATGGTCAAAGGCTGTTTTACTAATGCCGGGCAATTTCAAGTGGTTATCGGGCCGGAAGTCGATGATTACTACCAGGCGCTAATTGCTAAAATTGGCCAAAATGAGGCAGATAAAGAACAAACCAAGCTGGCTGCGCGCCAGAATATGACCTGGTTTGAGCGCGGTATCTCTCACTTTGCCGAGATCTTCTTCCCGCTGTTGCCGGCTTTGATCAGCGGCGGTTTGATCCTCGGTTTCCGTAATGTGATCGGCGACATCCCAATGTCCGAGGGCCAAACGCTGGCACAGATGTATCCGGCGTGGAAAACCATTTACGACTTCCTATGGTTACTGGGCGAAGCCATCTTCTTCTACCTGCCAGTAGCTATCTGTTGGTCGACGGTGAAGAAAATGGGCGGCACGCCGGTATTGGGGATTGTATTGGGGATTACGCTGGTTTCTCCACAGCTAATGAACTCTTATCTGTTGGGGCAGCAAGTCCCTGAGGTGTGGGACTTCGGTTGGTTTACTATCCAAAAAGTGGGTTATCAGGCGCAAGTTATCCCCTCTATTCTGGCCGGTTTAGCATTGGGCTGGATTGAAACCAATCTGAAGAAAATTATTCCTGCTTATCTTTACTTAGTTATCGTGCCAGTGGTGTCTTTATTGCTGGCAGTATTCCTCGCTCATACCTTGATTGGGCCATTTGGTCGCATGATTGGTGATGGTGTGGCATGGGGCGTGAAAGCAGTAATGACCGGTAGTTTCGCTCCTATTGGCGCTGCGCTGTTTGGTTTCTTGTATGCGCCGTTAGTGATAACCGGGGTGCATCAAACCACATTGGCTATTGATATGCAGATGATTCAGAGCATGGGCGGTACACCTGTTTGGCCGCTGATTGCCTTGTCCAATATCGCGCAAGCCTCTGCGGTGCTGGGCATCATTATCATTAGCCGTAAGATCAATGAACGAGAAATTTCTGTTCCGGCGGCCATCTCAGCCTATCTCGGTGTGACTGAACCCGCCATGTACGGTATCAACTTGAAATATCGCTTCCCAATGTTGTGCGCCATGATTGGTTCTGGACTGGCAGGCCTGATTTGCGGGCTAACAGGGGTGATGGCAAATGGTATTGGTGTCGGTGGTTTGCCGGGTATTTTGTCGATCAAACCGCAGTTCTGGGCGATTTATTCTCTGGCAATGTTGGTGGCAATTGTCGTGCCACTGGTACTGACCATACTGGTTTATAAACGCAAAGATAGCCGCGGTGAATTGCCGGTCTGAACCGCAAACCTCCGCCAGTGGTTATTCCCTGGCGGAGTTATTTTCTCAATTTTTTCGGTTTTTTCTACAAATAAGAGTCTGCTATGAATAATCCTATCCCTTGGTGGCAAAACGGCGTCATCTATCAGATTTACCCGAAGAGTTTTCAGGACAGCACCGGTAATGGTTACGGTGATCTGGCGGGGGTGACGCAGCGGTTGGATTATCTGCAAAAACTCGGTGTTGATGCTATCTGGCTGACGCCGGTTTATGTTTCGCCGCAGGTGGATAATGGTTATGACGTGGCGGATTACTGTGCCATTGATCCGGCTTATGGCACCCTAGATGATTTTAAACATCTGGTGGAACAAGCCCATCAGCGTGGTATTCGTATTGTGATGGATATGGTGTTCAACCATACATCCACTGAACATGCCTGGTTTAAAGCATCAACAGACCGCAACAGTCCTTACCGCCAGTTCTATATTTGGCGTGATGGAAAGGGTGATGATTTGCCCAATAACTGGCGTTCTAAATTTGGTGGCAATGCCTGGCAATGGCATGCGGCCAGTGGCCAGTATTATCTGCATTTATTTGCCGCTGAGCAGGCTGATCTCAATTGGGAACACCAACCCGTACGCGATGAATTGAAAAAAGTATGTGAGTTCTGGGCGGATATTGGCGTGGATGGCTTACGTCTGGATGTGATCAATTTGGTGTCCAAACAGCAAGATTTCCCCGATGATTTTGACGGTGATGGCCGCCGTTTCTATACCGATGGCCCACGTATCCACGAATTTTTGCAAGAAATGAGCCGCGATGTGTTTCAGCCGCGCGGCCTGATGACGGTGGGTGAAATGTCTTCCACCCGTCTTGAGCATTGCCAGCGTTATGCTGCATTGGGCGGCGATGAACTGTCGATGACCTTTAATTTCCATCATTTGAAAGTGGATTATCTCAATGGTGAGAAATGGTCACTGATGCAACCGGATCGTGTCGAACTTAAGCAGATTTTTAACCAGTGGCAGCAGGGGATGCATAATCGTGCCTGGAATGCGTTGTTCTGGTGCAACCATGACCAGCCGCGTATTGTCTCGCGCTTTGGTGATGAAGGTGCGCTGCGCTTACCTGCCGCTAAAATGTTGGCGATGGTGCTGCACGGTATGCAGGGCACGCCGTATATTTATCAGGGCGAAGAGATTGGAATGACCAACCCAAACTTCAGCTCTATTGATCAATACCGTGATGTTGAAAGCCTGAATATGTTTGCCGCATTAAGTGCAAAAGGCCGCGATGCTGATGAGTTATTGGCAATTTTGGCGACTAAATCCCGTGATAATGGTCGTACCCCGATGCAATGGGATCGCAGCCATAATGCCGGTTTTAGCCAGGGAACCCCGTGGATTGAGCCTTGCAGTAACTATGGTGAGATTAACGTCGATGCCGCGCTGGCTGATGCTGATTCGGTATTTTATGCCTATCAATATCTGATAGCCCTGCGCAAGCAACACGATGTGTTCACTTTTGGTGACTATCAGGATCTTTGCCCGCAGCAGCCAGATTTATGGTGTTATTTACGCAGTTGGCAAGGTAAGCAGCTGCTGGTGGTGGCGAATCTAAGTGGTGCGCCGCAACAATGGCAGCCAGAGGATATCGATCTGGATGGTCACTGGCAGTTGTTGATGAGCAGCTATGGCGAAAGCGCCTTCCAGCCGCAGGCCATGGAATTGCGCGCCTATGAGGGGATTTATTGGATTAGGGATTGATTAGATCAGTTTGGAGCTGGTTTCGGTTGAGGTGGCAATGACAGCATTGAGAACAAATCTCATATCAACCGAAGCCAGATCCACTCTATTATCCCCCCAACTTCAACTCTGGGAGCTGAGAAAAAATACTCACTAATCCTTCCCCCCACCCTTTACGGATCATCATAAAATAAGGATGATCTTCCGTGATTCGATATTGCTGAGCGGTACTGAAACTGTCCAGCGGGTAGATCATCACGTCCAGTGGCAATCCCACCGACAGATTACTGCGCAAGGTTGAATCCATTGAAATCAACGCACACTGCATTGCCTGATCCAGCGCGGTGTTGTAGCTCAACACGCGGTCGATAATGGGCTTACCATACTTACTTTCACCAATTTGAAAATAGGGTGTATCTGGCGTGGCTTCGATAAAATTCCCTTGCGGATAAATATGAAACAACCGCAGCCCCTCACCGTTAATCTGACCGCCTAACAGTAGGTTACAGCTAAAATCGGTCCCGCCACTGTTTTGCTGCGCGCCACTGTCCCGGTTAATCACCTCCCGCACCGTTTCGCCCAACAACGTGGCCGCCTCATACATCGACGGCACATTCATCAGGTTAGTCAGTTCGGAGTCTAAACATCGACGTTGCAGCAAACTGACAATGCTCTGTGTGGTGGCAAGATTGCCTGCACTTTGCACTACCAGCGTTCGTTCGCCATCTTGCTGAAACAGATGCAATTTACGGAAAGTGGAAATATGATCCACCCCAGCGTTAGTGCGGGAATCAGAAGCAAACACTAGCCCGGACGACAGCCGCATGGCCACACAGTAGGTCATAACAATCCTTAAGTCAGGTACGTTTATTGCGACATATCCAGCCGCGGGTTTGATAGCATATGCACGGCAGCTATGGTTTGCATATCTTCATAGCCACCGCCTCGGCGGATACCGCGCACCGGGCAGGCATCCAGATAATCGATGCCCACCGCCAGCTTCAAATGCTGATTCGGTTGGCAGGTATTATTGGTGACATCAAAACTCTGCCAATAGCCATTCAGCCAGACTTCAGCCCAGGCATGAGTCGCAACATGACTGGAGGATTCTGTATAAA
>NZ_JBLWEX010000173.1:0-13399 GCF_048323875.1 Yersinia sp. LJYL362 | reverse complement strand
TGCTTTATTGCGTGCAGCCAATCCTGCCGTTGTTATCACAAGACTTTACTATCTCACCGGCGAGCAGCAGCTTATCGCTTTCAACCGCCACCGGAATGCTGGCTTTTGGCCTGATGTTTACTGGCCCACTTTCTGATGCCATTGGTCGTAAATCCGTTATGGTAGTGGCATTGATGCTGGCCGCTATCTGCACCTTGATTTGTTCTTTTATGACCAGTTGGCATGGGATTTTGTTGATGAGGGCTTTGATTGGTTTATCCCTTAGTGGCGTTGCCGCTGTGGCGATGACCTATCTTAGTGAAGAAATTCACCCCAGTTTTGTCGCGCTCTCGATGGGGCTGTATATCAGTGGGAACTCGATTGGTGGGATGAGTGGCCGTTTGATTACCGGGGTGTTAAGTGATTTCTTTTCCTGGCGCATCGCTCTGGCGGTGATAGGTATATTTGCTTTGGCCGCTGCTTGTATGTTCTGGCGTATTCTTCCGGCCTCTAAGCATTTCCGTCCCACGTCATTACGGCCCAGAACGCTAATGATCAATTTCAAACTACACTGGCGTGATTCTGGCTTACCGTTGCTGTTCGCTGAAGGTTTTTTAATCATGGGCAGCTTTGTCACTTTGTTCAATTATATTGGTTATCGTTTGCTGGCACCGCCTTATTATCTCAGCCAGGCGGTGGTGGGTTTATTATCGATAGTCTATCTGACCGGCTCATATAGCTCCCCCAAAGCTGGCGCGTTGACCACTCGCTATGGCCGAGGGCCGGTATTAATGGCTGCAATAGGTATGATGTTGATTGGTGTCATTATCACCGGTTTCTCTCCGGTAATAACAATCTTTATTGGCATGATGGTATTTACTGCCGGTTTCTTTGCCGCGCACTCTGTTGCCAGCAGTTGGATTGGCCGCCGCGCGCGCCGCGCTAAAGCCCAAGCATCTTCACTTTATCTATTCTGTTATTACGCAGGCTCGAGTGTCGCAGGAACATTAGGCGGTATTTTCTGGCTTAATCTAGGTTGGGCCGGTGTTGTCGTATTTATCGCCACACTTTTGTTGCTGGCATTGTATGTTGGGCAGCGGTTACGGAAATTGCCAGAAGCGGCCAAAATTTAATCTTAGATGAGGTAAAGCCGATTGAACGCCAAATTACAATTTGACGTCCTCTCTGCTATGTACCTATTATTAAGGGGAGCTTAACGACCCTAAGTGATTGTTGCTTGAGATATAAATTAAGTATCTAGTGTATTAAGGGATTTATTACGAGATATTTCCTTAATTTATGTAAGGTCAGGAGAAAATATGACAAACCACTTCCTCACGCTTTGGGACATACTCGCGACAACATTTTCCATTTTCTTTTTCATCGCATACTTGCTGATTCTGTTTCAGGTCATTTCCGACCTTTTCAGAGACCATGAATTAAGTGGGTTTTATAAAGCGATTTGGATTCTGTTTTTACTCTTCATTCCACTACTGACGTCTCTGGTCTACCTCATCACACGAGGTAAAGGTATGGCTCAGCGCTATCGAGCCTCAGTACAAAAATCAGTATCCGAAACCAATGAGTATATCCGTCACGTTGCAGGTAAATCGCCAGCAGAGCAGATTGCTGACGCGAAAAAATTATTAGATGAAGGGACTATTACTGAAAGTGAATACCAGCAACTAAAAGCGAAAGCATTGTCCTGATATTTTGATTTATCACTATAGCCAACACGAAAATGTGTCGGTTATAAAGGCTAAATGTCACTTACCCTGCCATTTAGCCTTTTTTATTTCTGAATTAAAGCGATAAAAATAATAGGCAGTGGTGCTTAGTCGCCATGGAGATTATAATTTCAGCCTTATGCTTATATTGTTTGCGAGATTCAGGAATGAAACACTCTTCGCTACGGCGTTCGCTATTATTAGCTGGTATTACCCTGCCCTTAGTTAATTTTTCGCTACCTACATGGGCTGCTGGGATCCTGGGATCATTAGACAAGCAATTGGCAGCACTTGAGCACAGTGCTAACGGTCGTTTAGGCATTGCGATGATTAATACCGGCAATGGCACCAAAATTCTGTATCGCGGAGCTCGACGTTTCCCATTCTGTAGTACTTTTAAGTTTATGCTGGCCGCTGCTGTATTGGGTCAAAGCCAATCTCAGCCGAATTTGCTCAATAAGCATATCAATTACCATGAGAGTGATTTGTTATCTTATGCCCCCATCACGCGTAAAAATCTGGCGCATGGTATGACAGTTTCTGAATTATGTGCGGCTACCATTCAATATAGCGATAACACGGCCGCGAATTTATTAGTCAAAGAGTTGGGTGGTTTAGCGGCTGTTAATCAGTTTGCTCGCAGTATTGGCGATCAGATGTTCAGGTTAGACCGCTGGGAACCGGATTTAAACACCGCACTACCTAATGACCCACGTGATACCACCACTCCTGCGGCTATGGCAGCTAGTATAAATAAATTGGTATTAGGTGATGCATTGCACCCTGCCCAACGAAGCCAACTCACGGCATGGCTGAAAGGAAACACCACCGGGGATGCCTCGATTCGCGCGGGTGCCCCTACTGACTGGATTGTGGGTGACAAAACAGGTAGTGGCGATTACGGAACCACCAATGATATTGCGGTACTTTGGCCGACGAAAGGTGCACCGATTGTTTTAGTGGTGTATTTCACGCAACGTGAAAAAGATGCGAAGCCACGTCGCGATGTATTGGCCTCTGCGACCAAAATAATTTTGTCGCAAATATCCTGACTTTCTGTGCGGGTGGCGTTACCCGCCTTTTAACTGCTATAGATGTTTTTGACATTATGGCAAATACCCTATGATTAATGGCAACTCTGGCTTTCAGAGGTACTGTTTTACTGATATAACCCATGGTATGTTGTAACTAAAATAAGACTAATTAAAGATACGATGAATAAATATGACCTGATAGAGCGGCTAAATAACCGTTTTACCGCATTGGAAGCCGGATTGCAGGAACTCCACCAGCAACTTGAGCATTTACCCCTGCTCGCTGCCCGCGTATTTTCCTTGCCTGAAATAGAGAAAGGCACAGAACATCAACCTATTACGCATATCCCCGTGAGTGCAACCGTGGGAACAGCAGCGAGAGATTTGGCTATACAGCATTATCAGCGGTTGTTTATTCACCACCAAGGTCAGAATGTTAGCAGCAAAGCAGCCCTCAGACTTCCGGGAGTCCTCTGTTTTTCGGTGACGGAGAGCCAATTAGCTACTTGCCAAAAAAGTATTCAACACATTAATCAATTGAAAACCGAGCTGGAACATATCATTACCGTTGAATCTGGCTTGCCGAGTGAGCAACGTTTCGAGTTTGTTCATACCCACCTGCATGGGTTGATCACGCTAAATACCTATCGCACCATTACGCCGTTGATAAACCCCAGTTCGGTTCGCTTTGGCTGGGCGAATAAACATATTATTAAGAATGTTACCCGCGCAGACGTGCTGGCGCAGTTAAATAAAAGCCTAAATGCAGGCCGCGCCGTTCCCCCTTTTAGCCGTGAACAATGGGTAGATTTGATTAGCCAAGAAATTAACGATGTTCAACGTTTGCCGGAACAGGCGCGCCTCAAGATTAAACGGCCGGTTAAAGTACAACCTATTGCACGAGTTTGGTATCAGGAACAGCAGAAACAAGTCCAACATCCCTGCCCAATGCCTTTGATTGCCTTTTGCCAGCTTCAATCGATAGCCGAATTACCTAAATTAGGCGAATTAACTGATTATGATGCCAACCAGATTAAACATAAATATAAGCCAGATGCCAAACCATTACAGCTGTTGGTACCCAGATTACATTTATATGTCGATATATAGATAAAAATCTAAGCTAGTCATTTATTCTAATAAAACCTATAAGATTACGGTTCTTCTGGTGATTTTTATAAGTAAGTAACTCAATCACCAGAAGAAATTAACACCTTCACGCAGAACTTTTTTAGGTACATAGTTACTCAAACCTGACGCATGGCAATATTCAATCAACTCTTTTAAAGAGTGACACCCCACTTTTTCATAAATAAACCTAAGTCGATTTTCAATTGTTCTATTTGATAAAAATAGTTTTTCTGCTATTTCTTTTGCTGTCATTTTTTGAATTGCATAAAATATAATATCAAGTTCTTTCTCTGAGAAATCATCTACCGGCGGAGTTAGTGTAATAACTGAGGGTTTTAAACTTTTAAAAAAATCACATACGGAAATAAAATTAAACTTTTTACCAAAAAAAACAGTCCCTAACACATCCCCATTTTGACTATAAATAGGAAATTTTGGGAAGTACCACGGTGAAAGAATCCTTTCACGCCCAAAAGGCGAGGTTACAATGATCTCAGCCCCCTCTCGGCTTTGCTCTGCCTTTCTGTCGTGAGCCTTGAAGTCATCACTATACTCGGACCAAGAGCATGGCATCTCCTCATCTAAGCGTCCTTCAAAATCAAAACCGGGCTGAATATCAAACAAATCAAGACAAGATTCATTTAAATAAACAAATTTGGATTTATTATCTTTAATCGCCCAAGGAATACGAGCTTTTTCCATTATGGAAATGAGCGATAATTCACTGAGTGAATTAACAGTCAAACCAGACTCATCTGGGGGACTACTTTTTTTACTTTCCATAGAATAAACTCCTGCTGAGTCAAAACAACACTTTAATAAATACAAACCACCTTATCCATAGCCAACCGGTGGCCCACACAAAAACAGTAGCAGTCAATGAAACTATTCACGAATATAAAGAGTGACTTAATTTAAAATACATCATGGATATATAAGCCACCCAAAGAAGCAGGTATTATTCTATGCTAAAAACGAAAAAAAACACTACCTAAATAAGATGATTTATTCTTTTTTAATACCATCATCAGAATCAATTTTAATCATCACGCTTATTAGATTCTGACATTATGATGCAACCGAACTCTCTCCCTAACAGCGCAGGAAAGAGATACCCGCGCTGTAGGAAAGTGAGAATGGCGATTACTTCATACTTCCAACCATATCTTCCGGTTTAACCCATTCATTGAACTGCTCATCAGTAACATAACCTAGCTTCAGCGCCGCCGCCTTGAGGGTTAGCCCCTCTTTATGCGCTTTTTTGGCAATTTCTGCCGCTTTGTCATAACCAATATGAGGATTCAACGCAGTAACTAACATTAGCGATTCATTTAGTAGCTGAGTGATACGGTCACGATTAGGTTCAATGCCAACTGCGCAATGCTCATTAAAACCGCGCATACCGTCGGCGAGCAGACGAATAGATTGCAGGAAGTTATGAATCACCAGCGGGCGGAATACGTTCAGTTCAAAGTTACCAGACGCCCCACCAATATTGACCGCCACGTCGTTACCCATCACCTGCGCGCATAACATGGTCATCGCTTCACATTGTGTCGGATTGACTTTACCCGGCATGATAGAACTGCCTGGTTCATTCTCAGGAATAGAGAGCTCGCCAATGCCACTGCGGGGGCCTGAGGCTAGCCAGCGCACATCGTTGGCAATTTTCATCAACGAGGCCGCTAAACCTTTCAATGCACCGTGACCATGAACTAATGCATCACAAGTTGCTAATGCCTCAAATTTATTCGGCGCGGTGACGAAAGGTTGCTGGGCCAATACTGCAATCTCATTGGCGACGCGCACCGCATATTCAGGGTGAGTATTCAGCCCCGTCCCAACGGCAGTGCCGCCCAACGCCAGTTCACACAGATGAGGAATAGTGGCTTCAATATGTTGCACATTGTGCGCCAACATCGCCACCCAGCCGGAAATTTCCTGCCCCAGCGTCAGTGGCGTGGCGTCTTGTAAATGCGTCCGACCAATCTTCACAATGTCGCGATAAGCTTCGGCTTTATCGGCAAGGGTCTGTTGCAATACTTTCAGCTCAGGTAACAGATCCTTTCTTAACCCAATAACTGCGGCGACATGCATTGCGGTTGGAAATACATCATTTGAACTTTGGCTTTTATTCACATCATCATTAGGGTGAACCAGACGATCATTACCTCGTTCGCCCCCTAACAATTCACTGGCCCGATTGGCCAACACCTCATTCATATTCATATTGGTTTGCGTGCCAGAACCGGTTTGCCAAATCGAAAGTGGGAACTCGCTCGCATGTTCGCCATTCAAGACCTCATCTGCCGCATGCATAATCGCTCTTGCCCGTTCGGCGGGGAGCAGCCCCAGCTCCATATTGACCTTGGCCGCGGCGCGTTTGGTCAATGCCAACGCATGAATCAGTGCCGTCGGCATCTTCTCTTGTGAAATACGAAAATGCTCCAACGAGCGCTGGGTTTGTGCACCCCATAATTGATCAGCCGGTACATCGATAGGCCCCATTGAGTCCTTTTCACTGCGGGTGGTCACCATCACTGTCTCCTTAGCATATGAATAGAAGGTTGTAGTATGACGTGTATATGATGGCATATTTATCGCTACCGTTATGCGATTGATTCGCATTTCTCTCATTTAGTTATATTCGGTTATAAGACGGATTGCATTACTACTTGCAACCCCTTTGGCCCCATTGTTTACTAAGGGACGATTTTTATCAGGGCGATGAATTTCGCCAGATTCAACGGCAGATGACCTCTATGCAAAAAATGAAGAATGCAGTACAAAACTACGCCTGGGGCAGTACCAATGCGCTTACCGAGCTTTACGGCATAGCCAATCCGCAAGGCAAACCTATGGCTGAATTATGGATGGGCGCTCATCCCAAAAGCAGTTCTGAAGTTGCGGATGCCAGCGGCCAATGGCATTCATTGCGCGATGTGATTGAGAAAAACCCTGATGCCACTTTAGGTCACGACGTTTTTAAACGTTTTGGTGAGTTGCCCTTCCTATTCAAAGTGCTGTGCGCCGCCCAACCATTATCGATTCAGGTACATCCAAGTAAGGCTGCGGCAGAAATTGGCTTTGCCAAAGAAAATCAGGCCGGTATCCCGCTGGATGCTGCCGAGCGAAATTACAAAGATGCTAACCATAAGCCTGAGTTGGTTTATGCCCTAACACCTTTCCAGGCCATGAATGGTTTCCGTACTTTGGATGATATTGCGGCCCTGCTCCAGCCATTAGCCTCCGCTCATCCGGATATCGCCGCGTTTCTACGCTCCCCTGATACCGAACATTTATCCACCTTATTTGCCAGTTTGCTGAGTATGGCGGGCGAAGAGAAAACGCGTGCTTTGGGGATATTGAAAGCGGCACTGAATAATCAATTGGGTGAGCCGTGGGATACTATTCGCAGTATTTCGCGTTTCTACCCGGATGACAGTGGTTTGTTCTCTCCGTTGTTGCTTAATGTGGTCACCCTGCAACCGGGTGAGGCCATGTTCTTATATGCTGAAACCCCTCATGCCTACCTTAATGGCGTGGCGCTGGAAGTGATGGCAAATTCGGATAACGTATTACGCGCGGGACTGACCCCTAAGTTCATCGATATCCCTGAATTAATGGCTAACCTGCAATTTATTCCGAAACCTGCCGCTACTTTGCTGACCACGCCCCAACAGCAAGGCAACGAGTTGGTATTCCCCATCCCTGTTGAGGATTTTGCTTTTTCACTGCATACATTAACCTCAGAGCCACAGGAATTGGCGCAAAACAGTGCGGCCATTGTATTTTGTGTTCAAGGTCAGGCGATATTGAAAAAACAACAGCAAGAAATCACTTTGCAACCCGGTGAGTCTTGTTTCATTCCGGCTAATGAATCGCCAATCACCGTCCATGGAATAGGCTCAATTGCCCGTGTTTATAACGCGGGGTGAACGAAGTGACTTATTTTGTTGTCTATTGCTGGCCTTTTGATGCTGTGGTGGTTAAATTTCACCAGCGCAATAAGTCGTTATCGTCGCAATAATATTTGTGTACGGTTAATCTAGGCCTATATTAATTTGGGAGATGTTGTTTTCTATGCATCTCTTTGGTGTTATTTAACTAGCAACTCATTACCGCGTTCAACAGTGAATTTGGTGTATTAGAAAAGGATGAACAGAACAATGAAAAAATCGTTAGTGGCTGTCAGCGTCATAGTCGTACTTGGCGCAGCATGGACTGGGGCCTCATGGTATACCGGCAAATTGATTGAACAACGTATGGGCGAATTGGTTAATAACGCAAATGACCAGATCAGAACCTTGCTGCCGAAAGCCGGTGTGAAGTTCGCTTATAAAGATTACCAACGTGGCCTGTTCAGTAGTCAGGTGCGCTATGTGTTGCAAGCAGATAGCAGCGTCGCAGGTGAAAAAGCCTTGAAAGATGGTGATGAAGTCGCATTCATCGAAACTATCGATCACGGCCCTTTCCCATTGGCGCAGCTAAAAAAATTCAATCTGATCCCGAGCATGGCGTCGGTACATACCGAACTTGCGAATACCCCTGCATTGAAAAAACTGTTTGAAGTCACTAAAGGCCAATCACCGTTTACTGCGGATTCGCGCATTTCATACAGCGGCGATACCTCTTCTGCCATTACATTTATTCCCATTGATTATCAGCAGAACACCACCAGCATGAAATTCTCTGGTGCAAAAATTGATGCTGATGTCTCCCGCGATCTGCGTGATGTGAAAATGAGTGGTTCAAGTGATAGCCTGGTTTTCGCCAGCAAAAATCAGTGGGATCAAGTTGAGCAATTTAGTCTGCAAGGTTTGGTGATTAAAAGTGATACCAATATCGGCAAGTTTGATCTCAGCATTGGCTCCCAACTACTGGGAATCAAACAAATTGGCCTCAGTATTGATGGTAAAGAGACCGCGACATTAGTGGGCTTTAACCTGAATACGCAATTGGGCGAAACCGATAAAGACTTGAACGGCAAGCTGACTTACACCCTGGACGCATTAAAAATTCAGGACAATGACTTCGGCTCTGGTAAATTAGCCTTCGCCTTCGACAAACTTGACGGTCAAAGCTTGAAGCAGTTTACCAATGCCTATAATCAGCAAGTATTGAAGGCCGTTCAGGCAGGTGAAAACCTCGATCCGGTTGCTTATCAAGAACAAATGACCGAGATACTAATGGCTAACCTTCCGGCCTTGCTGAAAGGTAACCCAACTATAAGCATTGCACCACTGAGCTGGAAAAATGCCAAAGGTGAAAGTACCTTCACTCTGAATATCGCGCTGACTGATCCAGCACAAGCAAAAGCCGGTAGTGAGCCGATGCTGGCGCAATCAGTGAAAAAAGTCGACGCAACATTGACTATCCCAATGGCTATGGCCACTGAGCTGACAACCCAGGCCGCTCGTCTGCAAGGTTATAATCCAGAAGAAGCACAAAAACTGGCACAACAGCAAGTTCAGGGTATTGCGGCCATGGGCCAGATGTTTAAACTGACGACCACTAAAGATGATGTTATTAGCAGCAGCTTCCACTTTGCTGATAACCAAGTCGATTTGAATGGTCAGAAAATGTCACTGCAAGAGTTTGTTGGCCTGTTTGGTATGTTCGGCGGCGCACCTGCTGAAGAAGATACCGGCACTGAATCTGAAGATGCACCCGTCGCACCAGAAGCAGCACCAGCAGCACAATAAATATGAGATGTTAAAACCATAAGAAACGGGGCCAGATGGCTCCGTTTTTTTTATTCAAAGAGGTCTAGATTATGGAAGATAAACCAATATTAGGGCCAGATCCCCAGTGTAAGCACCCGATGGCGGGGTTTCCTCAAGTATGCTTTATCAAAAATACCACACAAAATCCGAACATTATTATTGGTGATTATACCTACTACGACGATCCGCAAGATTCTGAAAACTTTGAACGTAACGTGCTTTATCACTACCCCTTTATTGGCGATAAGCTGATTATCGGCAAATTCTGTGCATTAGCTCATGGGGTGAAGTTCATTATGAATGGTGCCAACCATAAAATGTCTGGGTTATCGACTTACCCATTCAATATTTTTGGTAACGGCTGGGAAAGAGTCGCCCCGTCTAGGGATGAGCTGCCTTATAAAGGCGATACTCATGTCGGAAATGATGTGTGGATTGGCTATGATGTGTTGATTATGCCAGGTGTCACCATTGGCAATGGGGCAATTATTTCATCACGCTCAGTGGTCACGCGCGATGTGCCCGCTTATAGTGTGGTCGGTGGTAATCCTGCAACACTGATTAAAAATCGCTTCTCAGCCGAGGTTATCGGTAAGCTACAAACTATTGCCTGGTGGGATTGGCCAATAGACGCGATCAGTCGCAATCTACACCTGATCGCTGCCGGTGATATTGAAGCATTAGCGCGAGCAGCCAGCGAGATTGATCACACCTAATCAGGCAGATCCCCGACGGATCAACACCGGCGGTAATATGACGCTTTGCAGTTGTAAATTTCCCCCGGAAATACGCTGAAGCAAACGCTGCCCGGCACTGTAGCCAATTTCCCGGGCAGAACTGGTGATAAAGGTCAAGGGTGGCTCAGTAAGTTCTGCTGCTGGCACATCACCAAAACCAATTAATGCTACTTGCTGATCGAGATAAGTATCTACCCCCGCACTACCAATCGTCCTGCCAGTGCGTAGAATACCAAAATAGGCGCCCAATGCGATGGATGCCTGATGACAGATAATCGCGCTGACATTAGGGTGACGCCGTAACAGCTCTTCAGCTGCATCTGCCGCCGCCTGTTGCTGACCATCACATTCGACCACCCATTCCGAGCGAAACGGTAGCCCATACTGCACTAAAGTGGCACAAAAGCCCCCGAGCCGTTCAGCCCGCGTCAGCGAGTGCGAATGTCCGCCAAGATAGGCAATTTGCCGATGACCACGACCAATCAGAAACTCGGTCGCCATTTTAGCGGCTTGCATATTATCAGGACGCACCACATCGACGCCGTCCAGCACATTGGAGCGGGCAGCACAAATCAGTGGAATATCATGTTCAGCAGCCTTTTCTCGTAGCCCCATTTCCCGCTTGGCCCCACCACCCAGCACCAGGCCATCGACACCTTGATCGATAAGAGTGTCAAAACAACGCAATAATCCTTTGCCCTCGCGGCCACTTTGCGTCAAGAACAACAATTTACCTTCAGCTTCAATGGCTTCACTTAAGCCGGCGGTCATTTCCGCATAAAAAGGATCGCCAATATCACGCACAATCAAGCCAATGACACCTGACTCCCCGCCGCGTAACTGTGCCGCCTGGCGGTTACGGACATAGCCTAATTGTTCTATTGCCTGATTAACTCGCTCGGCTGTCGCCGGAGAGATTCGCCCTTTGCCACTGATCGCTAACGAAACTGTCGCCACAGAGACGCCAGCCAATTTAGCGACATCAGTGATTGTCGTTTTTTTAATTGTCATGCCAAAAAGTAAGCCAAGTTAAACGTTTAATCTGATGATTTACTCTAATACAAAAGTAGGATCAGTAATTGTGACTTATCACTCATATTATCTGGGTTAAACGTTTTATCTTATTTTACCTCCAGACAGGGAGGCGAAATAGTCGCCATTATTCATCAATCTTTTAACATCAGGTGTATCAGTACAGGAGTCACTATGTCAGCGGCAAAAAAACAAAAAATTACGCTGTGGGAGTTTTTCCAGAGTTTAGGGAAAACCTTCATGCTACCGGTCGCCTTGCTCTCCTTCTGCGGGATCATGCTGGGTATCGGCAGTTCGCTTAGCAGTAAAGATGTCATCACCTTATTACCCTTTATTGGTCACCCGGCCTTCCAGCTATTGTTTACCTGGATGAGTAAGGTTGGCTCATTTGCCTTTAGCTTCTTGCCGGTGATGTTCGCCATCGCGATCCCACTGGGTATGGCGCGTGAAAACAAAGGAGTGGCAGCATTCTCCGGTTTCGTTGGTTTTGCCGTACTGAATCTGGCAACCAATTTTTACCTGACCACCAGTGGCGTATTACCGACAACTGACCCACTGGTGCTGAAAACACATAACATTCAGAATATATTGGGCATCCAGTCCATCGATACCGGTATTTTAGGCGCGGTGATTGTCGGGATCATTGTTTATTTACTGCATGAACGCTTCAATACAATTCGCTTACCTGATGCATTAGCCTTCTTTGGTGGCACCCGTTTCGTGCCGATTGTCACCACCGTGGTGCTCGGATTGGTCGGTTTGTTGATCCCGCTGATCTGGCCTTGGTTTGCAGCGGGTATCAATGGGTTAGGCCGTTTGATTAACGGTGCTGGCATGTTCGGGCCGATGATTTTCGGTAGCGGCGAGCGCTTATTACTGCCATTCGGCCTGCATCATATCTTAGTGGCATTAATCCGCTTCACCGAAGCTGGCGGCACTATGGATGTGTGCGGTCATAGTGTTAGCGGTGCTTTAACTATTTTCCAGGCGCAATTATCTTGCCCTACCACCACCGGTTTCTCTGAAAGTGCCACTCGCTTCCTGTCGCAAGGTAAAATGCCGGCGTTCCTCGGCGGCCTGCCAGGTGCGGCACTGGCAATGTATCATTGTGCTAAGCCAGAAAATCGCCATAAAATTAAAGGGTTGTTGATTTCGGGTGTCGTTGCTTGTGTTATCGGCGGCACCACAGAACCCATTGAATTCCTGTTCCTGTTTGTTGCCCCGTTCCTGTATTTGATCCATGCCATACTGACAGGGCTGGGCTTTACTGTTATGGCGCTATTAGGAGTGACCATCGGTAATACTGACGGTAATATCATTGATTTCGTGGTATTTGGCATTCTGCATGGCACCGCAACCAAATGGTACTGGGTGCCTGTCGTTGCTGGGATCTGGTTTGTGGCTTACTACTGTATTTTCCGTTTTGCTATTCAGCACTTCAATATCAAAACACCGGGTCGTGAGAATGAAACCACCGCCAGCAACAATGCAGAAAAAGCAGCCAGTGGCGCGGTGAGCGGCAAGTCTGGCTATAACTCCCCTGCTATCTTGGCTGCTCTGGGTGGTGCCGATAATATCGTCTCATTGGATAACTGTATTACGCGCTTACGCATGTCGGTCAAAGATATGAATTTAGTGGATAAAGAGGCATTGAAAGCCAATCGTGCCATTGGTGTTATTCAACTCAATGACCACAACCTTCAAGTTGTTATCGGCCCGCAAGTGCAATCAGTGAAAGATGAATTAGACTCACTGATAGGGAATGGTCAATTTGCCATGTCATAAGAAGCCAAACTCAGTGAGTGAAGGGTTGACCGCACCCAAGGGCACGTTTCCCCTTCATTTAACTTTCTATAAATAGGTTTGTCATTAACTTCCACGGGGTACTCTGATACCCCGTTTTTTCATAAGCGAGATGCTGATGTTTGATTTCTCCACCCCCGTCGATCGTCACGGCACCTGGTGTACCCAGTGGGACTATATTGCTGACCGCTTTGGTGCTGCGGATTTGCTGCCCTTCACTATCTCGGATA
>NZ_JBLWEX010000172.1:0-13334 GCF_048323875.1 Yersinia sp. LJYL362 | reverse complement strand
GTTTTAATCTCGTTTGAATACGTTCTTTGATAGTCATCATCCACCTCCCGTTCAACTTTCCAAAGCATAGCAAACATACGACATTATTTCTAGCAAACATACGACATCCAGATAATGCACAGCCCTTGATATATCTAAATTACAGCACCAAACTCTTTATCAGTTATGCACTGATAATTAAAGATTCAGAACACCCCAGCACACGGGCCTATGACCTCTCGCCGCTCAATCTGTATATCGATAACGATGGCGATGAAGACTCACCCTATGAGGCCGAACTGGCAGGTATTCAGCGCCTGACGGCCAATCATATCGCGCTGTGGCACTCTATCCGCTCCCGTACCGCCAGTGGTGAAACCTGTACAAAATCACTGGTGAGGGATGATATGCGCGGCATCGGTTTTGATGTTGCGAAGAAATTTACCCGCTGGCTCGACAAACTGGAAATTGATGGGTTGATTCATATTGACGGGGAGAATATATGCCCCAATTCATTAAGCAATACAGCAAGAAACTAACCGGGGGATAAAGTGGGAACCAAGTGGGGGAACATCGATTTTTTTACCAATTTAGCCTCGAATCCCCCACTTCCCACTTACCTATACACACTAAATGGGGGAAAGAGAGCAAACCCGCGTCATGACTGGGCTGAGAGCACCGAGCCAAAACCCAGTTGGGGGAACAAGTGGGAGTCAGTTAAGTGGGGGAAATGTGGGGGAAGGGTTTAGGCTTGGTACTGGTTTTATCAAAGGTACATAACGATGTTTTAGCTCTCGGCTTTACCTTGACCAGCCAACTAATGGTTAATAACTTGGTAAAATTCCGACACTAAATACACCCAACAATACCAATTAAAATATTACATAGTTTAATAAACTAATTATTTATGCCAAAAGTACAATGTACTTTAATTTTTCAATATAAGATTATCTAACGGTAAAAACATCACTTTAATAATCATATTTCACGATAATATATTTTAGAAGTAATTAGCTAAACTACTATTTATATTTTTTAGCAGCAAGGTAAAATAATTCTACAACTCAATATTATGAGTCATGAGTCAACTCATTGGCGGTTAGGTATAAAGGGCTATCATATGGTCTAACGTATCTTGGTGATAATATTTATGCTGTTGTTTTCACAGAGATAAGTGATGATATTTGTCGTATTATCAGCCTGCGAAGAGCCACTAACCATGAGGTGCAAAGATATGCCAACTCTTAAGCCTGGTACTATTCTTCCAACCCCAGAGGAAGACAAAGAGATCAGAAAAGCCGTTGCTACCGATCCTGACGCGAAGCTGCTTGAAGATCCAAACATCAAGCTTGTTTCTTTTAGTGAGCTGAAGAAAAAGAAAAAAATGGGACGCCCCACAAAGGCAGATCCTAAAATCGATATACGCATGCGCTCTGATATCGTTGAAAAAACAAATATATACACAATATTATGATGTGAATTAGTCACTTTACAGTAAACACTCGCGCCAAATTATTTCTGCACAAAGGACACCTCAAAATGTCCTTTGTAAAGAGATAACTCCACGATGCTACAAGCTACCCTACCAACATGGTTGAATAGAGTGCCACCAGAGCAAAATTTGAGCGGCATGGTAGATCACCGTACACTGAAGATATGAAAGCCAATTGGACAGACAAATCCAATATTACAGACAAGTACAGCTGTTATTACAACTCATACTGTTTATTGGCCGTCACGAGCGCTTAGCTAAGGCTGTTCCAGTTCAGTCAGCTTGTTCACCCGCCTTCTCCAGTAGTGAAATAAGACCATGAATAAGCCGAATCTCAACCCAGCAATAAAACTGATCTAGTAACACCATTGATATGCTGTAACCCTCAGTATTATAAATTGTAAGCCACAGGAATAAGCTCCAGCCCCTCTTGTTAAACCAAGCGAAATCTAATCTGACAGTCGCCTTTGTGCCAGGAGCGGAAGTTGAAGCGACGAAATATGATAAATTATGTAGGGCTGATTACGATTAAGGAAAACTAAACAACCTTAGCCATTTATTTATCAGTGTAATGAGAAAAAATTAGGGAGACATAAGCTTTGACGGAGACTGAATACAGAGAAGTGTTGCAAAACACGTTAAAAGGCTACACACAAAGTGCGGTCGATATGATCTTTAAGATCAAGACTAACCTTCCAGAAAAAGCTAAGTCAGTCGACGTCGGTATCCATCCTAATCAGGATGAGGATGGAATGTTTTCTGTCATGGTCCATCTTTGTGGTCCAGATCTGTATGTTCTCAACAAAGCTATAGCGGATTATCGATTGCTATTTGATGTGAAATTTATCGGGGGCAAATTACAACCAAATGTTCCGATATTGGATCCTGACGAAGTTTCATTTTCGATCAATGACTTGATTGTTGAAGTTAGTATTGATTGGGTTAAGACAATATGGGATTTATCTGGAGGTCTGAAAATTCCAGGATATGTATTTGGAGACGAATGTTCTTCAACAGGCCTTATACCATTGAGCAAATGAATTTGTCTGCTCTTCGCTCGAAGCTGCTCGAAACCCTTCAAGCTCTCCGTTTCTAAAACGGACGTTATTTACATAATATGAGTCTGGACTAGAGCTACGCTTGGCACATTAGACAAATTGTCTCTGCGCTTGATACGCGCGCACTATTTGTTGGCATGCTTCATCATGAAAAAGATCCGTAGTCATGATGATAGAATACACATCGTAGTCATTCACCAGTTTATTCGCATTCAAGCGAACATCATCTTCTGGTCGAAAGAATGTCTCATCTGTGCCAGTAATGAATGCTAGATCCGTACGTTGGATTGCCTGGTCTACGAGATATCCAGCAGTTTCTTTCTCGGTCGTAATCTCTAACCAGACACGTCCAGGCATCTGAACAACCCTTACGGCAACAATATCGGAACGTAGGTACATGGAATATTTTTCTCGAAGCCGTTGTGTTACATCTTCGGCTACATATTGCTCCGCGGGACTTTGGATTGGTTCCGCTAATTTGATCAATAACGCAATAGCTTTGTCGAGCGGGTAGCGAAAGAACTCGCGTGACGTATTGACACGAAAATCTGTTAATTCCAGATGTACCCTAGCCTCCAGAGTTTCATGTTGTTCGGCAAATATTTCGAAGGCCACTTGAAAGGGTGTTGGAATACCTGTAGAGGATAATTCACGTGCCCTCATACGGGAATCACGTAGTGTTCGACCGACCTTTATCAATCCCGGCATGCTCGGATTGACCAAAATATATACATAGCCTGGAACCATAGATAAACTTCCCTTTTTCTAAAGATCTATTTTCTTGGCGATAGTTTACTACAGATGTTGCTAAATGGATGATCACTGCTCTAATAGCCACTACAACTCTAAAGCTGATTCAGAGTTGCCAATGAGCATTATGTACAACGTCAGCTTTTCGCTCATTGCAGTCCATTGAAATCCCTTTTGGGGCTGCTTCGTGCCAGAGGCTGACATTGCAAACTCAGGAGTAAATACGCCAGCCTGGAGATGAGTATAAGCGCAGGTCAGCCACGCTTTTTTACATGGGTATAAATATCAGGACGGGTGATACTCCATGCATAGTTTTCCCGATTAACGGGTTCATAGCCAAATTTTTCATAGAGCCAGGGAGCCGTTGTTGTAAACAACATGATCCTGCGAAGCTGCTCAAAAACAGGATGATGATGTATGCATTGCATCACCCATCTTCCCAGCCCCTCTCCCTGATATTCCTCAAGAATATAAACATCACAAAGGTAAGCGAACGTAGCATAATCTGTTATCAAACGCGCGAAACCTATCTGGGCTTCATCGTGATAAACGCCGAAATTGAGGCTGTTCTCAACTGATGCACTGACAATAGCCAGATTAATCCCTTTAGCCCAAGTTGACCTCGTCAGATAGCGATGGATGGCCTGCACATCCAGTTTTTCCCTATCTGTACTTACATGGTAGTTATCCTTATGCCACTCATGCTTCTCTGAAATGTTCACGTACATTCCTGTTTAAAAATTTCTGGGAAACCTAACCCTATCACTTGATAGAAAATCGTACTATCGGTACTGCTTCGGAATAACTTAATCCTGTGCTGTTATCAATGAGACATTACGTCTGTTTTTCGCTCATAGCAGTCCTCTGATGTTACTTCGGCTGCCCTGTGCCAGGAGCGGACATTAAGGTAAGGAAATTGCGATACTTTGAATGATGAAAGTCGTTTCTGCTCAGTTTTTAATGTTGAGAGCAGCCTCCTACAGTTAATCCAGCAAATGATAAAGATAACATTCACTCATTTACTGTATTAACGCCTCTCGCTGGTCGCTGACGCATAGCGCCCGGCGGATATCCATTGATGCGCTTAAACGCTCTGCTAAATGCTGCCTGTGAGGCATAGCCGAGGCGTAGAGCAACGGTGTCAATTGAGATCTTATCGTGAATAATCCAGTGACCTGCGATGCGCATTCGCACCTCCCTTACATAGCGCAGGGGAGGTATGCCGATGATTGATTTGAAGCGTTCAGCAAAAACAGAACGTGACACATGCGACTGGGCAGCAAGCTCAGCAACAGACCACTCCCGACTCGTATCGCGATGAATGGCCAGAATAGCACGGGCAAGTCGTGGATCACGTAACGCAGCGATCAGGCCAGCGGCGTTCTCGCTGCCGTTTTCGATCCATCCACGCACAATCATGGCAGCCGCCACTTCTGCGAGGCGTGCCAGAATACCCGCGAAGCCAGCTCGTCCGGAACAGATTTCAAATTTCATCGCGCCCAGAATGGGAACCAGCCCCGGATAAATCTGTTCATTTGCCTCAACCACTATGGCTTGCGGCATCAGTTTACCAAGCCCCTGCATGCCACCGAGATCGAACTCCATACAGCCATAAAACAGAACCGTGCTGGGTGTCGGATGCGAACTCGGGCAAGTATTGATTCCGCTAACAGCCTCGCCTAAAGGAGCAGAGCCTAATGTATCGATATGTTGAAATGAACAGCTGACATCCGATATAAGCTGATGAGCCTCACCCTGCGGCATGAATACCATGCTTCCGGCTTTCAGTTCGTACAACGTACCGTCGTGTGTGCGAAGCAGAGCAGTGCCCACAGCGATGTAATGAAAATAGGCATGTCCCGGCCTGTTGCTAAAACCGACGCCAAACTCAGAGCCAGTCTGTAAACGGCGATACTGCACGCCACGCAGGCGCATTTCTAGCAGCAACTCACTGATGAGCTCGGATGACAGGGCAAAATGTTTATTCACATGCATATTCAGAGTTTCGGGTAAAAAATCAGGATATGGCATCATAGATCGTCCAGCTGCTCAACTCTACACTTGGAGCTGTAATTTTTCCCCAAGAAGAGTGTGTTATGAGAAATGAAGCAACTGAAGCTATATCCGCTAGTTTGAATAGTTCGGAACCCAAAGCATCCGCATGGATGGCCGTTATTTCACTGACGATGGGCGTGTTTGGCTTGCTAACTGCGGAATATCTTCCTGCCAGCCTGTTGACACCCATGGCCGCCGATCTCGGTGTGACCGAAGCTCTTGCTGGTCAAGCTGTGACGGTAAC
This sequence comes from Yersinia sp. LJYL362, assembly GCF_048323875.1. Lineage (NCBI taxonomy): Bacteria > Pseudomonadati > Pseudomonadota > Gammaproteobacteria > Enterobacterales > Yersiniaceae > Yersinia > Yersinia sp. LJYL362. Next base: position 7,756 of record NZ_JBLWEX010000172.1, on the reverse strand, counting down.
GGCTGTGGTGGCCCTGTTTGCTGGTCTGATGGTTCCCCGCCTGACGCGTAATTATGATCGCCGAAATGTTTTGCTTGGTTTTACCATGCTGATGATTGCCTCCAACCTGCTTGTCGCACTTTCATCCAGTCTGGTTGTTCTGTTAGTCATGCGCATTTTGCTGGGCATCGCGCTGGGAGGCTTCTGGAGTATGGCTGCTGCCGTCGCTATGCGGCTGGTCCCTGCTAAAAGTGTCCCACGTGCTCTCTCCATTATTTTTAGCGGCATTGCTGTCGGTACTGTAGTTTCGATCCCGCTGGGGAGCTATTTAGGTGGGCTTTATGGCTGGCGTAGTGCGTTTCTCGCTGCAAGTTTAGTCGGTGTGCTGACACTGCTCTTCCAGCTATTTACTCTTCCTGGTATGGCTCCGCGTAAAATGATGATAACGGCATCTGTCATGGATTTACTCCGCCGCCCCGGTATTGCGATGGGAATGACGGGGTGTGTGATTGCCCATACTGGCCAGTATGCGCTGTTTACCTATATTCGTCCGGCTCTTGAAAATATTGCCCAACTTGATGTGGATCGTTTGTCTTTAATACTGCTTGGATTCGGCGTCGCTAATTTTATCGGTACGCTGCTGGCTGGATGGCTGATGGAGAGAAGCCTGCGTCTTACTCTGATACTAATGCCAGCGCTTGTCGGTTTAGCGGCATTGGGCATAATTTTGCTGCCACTAGAGGAAAAAGGGTTAATGTTGTTCGTCGCGTTGTGGGGGATGGCATTTGGGGGCGTACCCGTTGCGTGGTCAAACTGGGTAGCACGTTCCGTTCCCGATCAGGCTGAAACCGCTGGCGGCATGGTAGTCGCAGCAGTTCAGTCCTCAATTGCTGCTGGTGCTGCGTTGGGGGGATTACTCTTTAGTATCAGCGGCGTAACAGGTGTTTTCATCACCGCTGGTTGCATAATGTTTTTTGCCACGCTCATTATTGGACTAAAGGTGAGGGTCGCGCTGACCTGACCACTTCCCATATAACAACGTTTCAAATGAAGGCCAGCTGAACCAGGTGGCAGGCCTTAATAAAGTAGCGAGATTTATTAATCCCTTCTCGTACTATTTATTGTCCACTTCACGCTCATAGCAGACCGGACAGCAATTCAGCCTGGTTGCTTAGTGCCAGGAGCGGACCTTATAAACATTGACGCTGACAGTAAAGCGGCACTGAGTCGGTACGGTGAACTGATTTTATGCTAAATATGAGTGGTTGGAACACTATGACGGGATGAAGTGGTAAATGACTGGCTTAATATTCGTTTAAAGTTTTCCCCGTCTGAGTCGATAAAAGTGGGATCAACAAAAACGCAAGGTGATGCTCATGTATGGAAAACTGGCCATTACGGGAATAATGGTAACGTTGTTGAGTGGATGTACGGCGGGGTTTAGGCCTTCATTGGAAGACTATAAAGGTTCAGATGCAGCCCGGATTCGTGCTGCATCTGATGGCAATACAGCTCTTCAATTTTACGAAAAACAGGCAAGTGGTTGTTATAAAAAAGTTCTAGAACGCCGGATTACTGCTGGTTTGGCTATTATCGGTATTCCTGTCACAGGAAATAAAAAAATCGGAATGCCAGAGTCATCTAATAACAAGGGCATTTTCATAAATGAATTTACTATCAAGCCGGGGCAACTGGTGACGGTAATTCATTATTGGACCCAGGCTGGGTACTATCAAAATACAGTACAGTCTACCTCCGAGAGATTCATTCCTCAGCCAAATCATGATTACGATATCGTCGTTACTGGCTCAGAATTTTCCGGAGATAGCGTATCGGTAAAAGATCTGGATTCAAACGCTAAGATAGTGGGATGGGAAGGCGAGTACTGTCCCTCTGGTATGTTAGATTGATTGCATGACGCAAGTCACTGTCTGTACGGAAATAATCTGGTCCAAGCCCACCCAGGAGTGGGCTTTTTCATGCGGGCAGTGAACGAACAAAAAGGGAAAGAATATGCGTGCAGAAATGAAGGAAAAAATCATCAGGACGTGTGAGGCTAAAATCGCGGCCAAGGGCGGTAACGTAAGTCTGTCTTTCTATGCTTTTTTTGCCAATAAAAATGATGATCCGGAACTACTCATGGAGGTTGCGCATTGGTGGATTATGGAGATGAAGCTGGATCACTTTGAAAAGGCTGAAAAGATAAAATCTCTCGTTCTAGCCATATAGCTGGACATTCTGACTACGTGGCTTTTGGACCTACAGAGGGGCATCATTCGGATATGATGGTTAATCGATTTGATATCTGTTCAACTGAACTCAAGATGCCTCGCAGTTCTTCTCTTCATTATCTTATGGCACCCTTCATGCAGGGTCTGCTCCTCGCTCGAAGCCGCCTATCAATGTATGACGCACTGTCACTGCATAAAAGGCGTCCTCGTGCCAGAGGTGGAATTAAATCTCACTTGCTGAAAACTATATGAGCTATACGTTGACACAAGCAACCGATAGTTTATCGGAACATCAGCCTGAATTATCATTCACTGGCAATATTTTTTATTAAGCTCATTAAATGACTTCACCTGCAATTGATACTCATAAACTAAGTATTTATCATCAGTAGTGTATGCAATGGGACGGCGTGAGTATTTAACGTTCAATATCAAGTGATATGGCTCTGCAGAGATAAACCGAGCACCTATTTTTTGATTGATTTTTGTTCGGCCAGAAATAATTCCGCACACATAATTCGCCCCCTCAAAGTGATGAGTGCTCATTTCGGAGAATGATATTGGTTTTGAAAAATCAATATCACTATCGCAAAAACCTAACATCATTTTCTTCTTATTTTCATTTGAAGGGTCTTTTGCTAAAAAATCTTTGAATAAATCACAACTTGCCGATGAACTCGCGACCCTTTTAAGAAAATCAATCAAATATGGCTTAATTTGTTCATGTTGAAGATTTACTTGACCATACGAAGCTGGAATTATGGTTAGTAGATGCAACGCTGATAAAACCAAACTTCTCATGAGCCTTCTTCCGTGAATGGATGTCCATGCTACATCGGCAAGAAAATACCTAACTTTAATGACCTGCGATTTTCAACCACATTAGACGCCTAAATCACCTTGTGGTGCAATCAATAGTAATCCGTCCGCTTTTCGCTCTCAGCAGACCGATACCACTAGGCCATATAATAAAGGGCAAAAAAGCTTTCATCTTTTGTTAGCATCTACTTTTCTGCGGATATTAATCATCCTTACATACATATCTCTAAATTCTTTATCCTGCTTGATTACCATTTCCTTGGACAAGGATGCACGCTCATTATTCCATTCATGAACAATATCCTCACATGCCTTATAAGCATCATTAACAATATTTTCAGCAGGAATCGTCGTGTTGATATATGGAATAGTATGTTTGTTCAGGCATATAGAGATGGGCGGCCCATAATCATGGTCTTCAGCATGGAGGGAAATAGCGAAAAGCATTGTTAACAGTGTTATAAATCTCATTTTCATTTTCCCTGTTGTCACAATATGACCAGAAATACCTGTCCTCTGCGAAAATATCGACTTTCCGTGATGAACCTTTAGTCGCTGAAGAAAGTTATTATGCATATGTTATGACTGCTTACACAATACCGGCCAAGTGATAGTCATCCTGTATCAGCTTGTAAAAGCTACAAGGTCAGCTTCACGCCCTGAGACTTTCGCCACATTTTTTTCTCTTCCATTAGTTTCAATATCTGTTCTTTCTCTTCGTCAAACGTCATAGCCCGAAATACTTACCGAACATATGTTTTCTTTTTTATCCGGTTTGGGCGATACAGAGAACTATTGAAACAAGAGTTGTATCCTGCTTTTACTTTCATTGCCTGAATACCAAATCGTCATATCAGTGATAGTGAATATTAGGAAAACATGCTTATTGGTGTGTCACTTTCCTGCATTGGTATACGTTTAGGTATACAAAACAAAGTTGAACTCGATTTTTATGAGTAAATACAAAGCATTGATTAACCTATTCAGCGTCCCCCAGCCCATTTAATTCAGATAACGAAATCACTTTTCAGAATAGTGATAACTAGTCACTACCCCTTCATCTGAAAAATCGACAGCCAGAAATTGTTCCCTATCATTAATAACTGGGATAATCAGATAGATGTGCCGATCTACGATTTTAGAGTAATAATCCCAATGCTTTGTATTATTGTAATTTTCCGTATTTATTGGCACTCCAAAATTAATAAGTACATCTTTACGGCTTGTCACTGTAGGTATAAGTTTCTGCTTGATTTCATTCTCTGAATACTCTGATAAACGTGTCTTGTTTGTGCTGTCAATATTTGAAGCGCAAGATGTAATCAACGCACAAACTAATGCAATACTAATTAGCTTCCCTCGATTCATTTTGAAATACCCTTTTCAACATAGATCCCATTAGTACTATCCAGCACAACTTCCTTTAGATAAAGAACACAATACCCAGTTTTATCGCCATAACTAATATTAGCTTCGTAGATTTTTTTCTTTTCTGGTGTAAATGGTAAATTCACGCTGCAACCCTGATATAAAGAATGATGAATCGTTGTCTTTTCTTCTGGCACAAGTAATGTTTCGAAATAGTCTTGCTTATACTCTTTCCCTGTCACTTTAGGCAGTCCAATGTCCTTTGTAGAACCTAAAAAAGGATTTAAATAACGGTTATGCTTTAAAACCCAGCCACCACTTTCTTTACCCAACTTATCAGTTTGATATAAGGCATAGCTCATTGGTGGACCAATGAGGCGAATTTTAGCAACGTCTGGACTATCACTAGGTGGGATATACTGAGTTGGTTCAGGGAAAAAAGTACTACAGCCTGAAATACTCAGCACTACAGGAATTAAAAGATAGTTTAAACACTTCATGATATATCCTTATTAAAATATAAAAAGTCGCAGCGATATCTAATTATAAAAAAAATAAATCTGTCTGCGGCAGAAATTAGGTGATTTTTACCGACATAGGGACAGTCCGTTTTCGGAAAGTTGCGTAGTAAATATGAGGCCTCGAAGCGTCTCAATACGCATTTTTATTTGGTTTCCAGGAAAATAAAGTATTCATTCCGTATTTTCTTCAATGATGTTTAACATTGTATTTCGGTATCGGCAGTATTTCGTATTTCTTCAGTATTTTCTGAGACTTCATAGGTCGCGATCAAGCCTGCAAGTAGTGAGCGACTGGTGATCTGTCCGTCCTTGATTGGCATACTCTGATTTTAGATATCTACTGTATCCCAATTATCTTCGAACATTTTATGGTCAATAAGTCTGCTCTTTCTTTTCATCAAACGTCGTAGTCCGGTTCCTTGCCGGAGATATATTTTATTTTTTATCCGGTTAGGGCAATACGATGAACAACTAAAACAAGATTTATCTCCTGTTTTTGCTTTCATTGCCTGAATCTCAAACTCTTATCCACTATAGAAGTATGGATATTTTTGTATCTATCAACCTATGGGTTTTAGCCGCTTTGGCGCATTCAGAGTGAAAGTAATAGGTACGGTATGGAGTGACCAGATATAGGAATTTTACCGAATTATGATTATTGCTATTCATCATGTAATCTTCTGACCGGTCTTACTATCGCATGCATATCGCTTTCTTGTTCAATGCCAATATAGGCAAACAAAATGTGTCGGGGTTAGTGCTGACCCGGCAATATCAGAGCTTTGACCGTTTATCTCATCACCCAGCTCCCAGTTGATATTTACTTCAGCATGAATAATAAGAGACTTTATGAATAATACTCATAACCTTCCTAACCCCGCAGAGTCGAATAATGAATTACGCGTGTGGCAGGTTTTAAAATCACCAAAACTTATGACCCGCGAATGTCTCGCCGGTGTTGTGACAGCGTTGGCACTGGTACCGGAAGTTATCTCATTTTCAGTCATTGCAGGAGTCGATCCTAAAGTGAGTTTGATCGCCTCCATCGTCCTTTGTTTCACGCTTTCTATCCTTGGAGGCCGCCCTGCAATGGTATCCGCGGCGGCGGGTTCGGTTGCTTTGGTGATCGGCCCGATGGTTCACGCACACGGCGTAGAATACATATTGCCTGCGGTAATTTTGGCGGGGATAGTTCAAATACTTTTCGGCCTGACAGGCCTGTCGCGCATGATGCGCTATATTCCTCGTTCGGTCATGATAGGCTTCGTTAATGCGCTCGGTATTCTGATATTTTTTGCTCAGGTGCCGCATATCTGGGGCCAGTCAAGTCTGGTATGGGTTATGTTTGCCGTTACCCTTATCATTGTTTTACTGCTCCCACACATAGTGAAAAGTGTACCCTCACCACTGATAGCCATCATCGTTGTTACCCTGGTAGCTATTCTGATGGGCTATAGATTACCCAATGTGGGCGACGAAGGAGCAATGAGTGCCGATTTGCCCAGCTTCACTCAGTTACTTGTTCCGCTCAACTGGCAAACCTTCCAAATAGTATGGCCCACCGCGTTAAGTGTCGCTTTCGTCGGTCTGATGGAGTCTTTGTTAACAGCAAAGTTGGTCGATGACATTACCGATACGCAATCCAGTAAACGCCGGGAATCTTGGGGTCTCGGTGTTGGCAACATTCTCGCGGGTTTCTATGGTGGTATCGCGGGTTGCGCAATGATTGGTCAAACTATCGTCAATGTGGAATTAGGTAAAGCTCGTAGCCGGGTATCCACAGTAGCAGCCGCGGTGGTGTTACTGGTCTTGGTTACTGGTCTAAGCAAGTTGCTGGCACAAATCCCAATGGTCGTGCTAGCAGGTATCATGATGGTTGTCGCAATGAAAACCGTTAACTGGCACAGCCTGCAACCGGCCACACTTAAACGAATGCCGTGGTCTGAAACGCTGGTGATGGTGTTAACCGTTCTGGTTACAGTTTGGACCAGCAATCTTGCGTTGGGTGTATTGGCAGGCGTTATTGTTGCCATGATCCTGTTTGCTCGCCGTATCGCACATGTGATTTATGCAGAGCGAACCCTGAGTAATGATGGCGCAAGTGTTCGTTATACCGTACACGGCCCCTTATTTTTTGCCAGCAGTAATGATTTGTTCGAGCACTTCGACTATGCGCACGATCCTAAGCGAGTCATCATTGACCTTACACATGCGCAGATTTGGGACGCCTCCACGGTAGCCGCGCTGGATGGCATCGAGTACCGCTATCAAAGATATGGTGCAGAAGTCATTATTGAAGGATTAGATACGCGCAGCAGTGATTTTCATAGCCGTCTCAGCGGAAATTTGAGGTAACGACATTGACTACAGCAGCCCACCTTGATGGTGGGCTGAGTTTAACTACATACCATGGTTATCAGCAATCCGAATACGACCCTAATCTATAGCCAAGCTGTTCAATCGATTGCTTTAATGCTGGCGACGTCAATACTTCCAACTCAGTAAGTCGTGGATAGCAGTAACCGCTGGTCATCAGAATTTTGTCTATAAAGGCAGGGTGGCACATCACCTCAATGGTATTAATTCCATTTTGATCCGCTGTTGCTAACAACTGCAAAAAAGACTGTTCTGTCAGATTCTCGCCATAAAATCCGGCATCAAACCACTCGGTGCTACGGGGATTATTCAGCACCATGCCCTGCTGTTGCGCCTCATGGCGATCAATACGTAATGGTAGTGATTTTTCGTGGGCAAAAGATTCAATCAACGGATAAATCTGGGGCAACATATGGACATGATGATGGCTATCAATATGAGTTGGTGGGCGGCCAAACACAG
>NZ_JBLWEX010000171.1:0-13159 GCF_048323875.1 Yersinia sp. LJYL362 | reverse complement strand
GTGAGCAGCTTAATGCCAGGATACTTGCAGATTCCGTATGGCTGACAGCGCGTGAATTGTCAGAAAAAGCGAGTTTCAAAAATACCAATCCCAGCGCAGGGCCGAACCGCTGGAAGTCTGCTGGCCGAATTTTGGCACTTCAGCTTAATGGAAAAGACAAATACCCTGAATACGCATTAGATGAAGGTTTCCGCCCGATCCCAGTGGTTAAGCAAGTGATATCCCTGTTAGGTGAAAAGAAAACACCTTGGGGGTTGGCTATCTGGTTTGGCTCTGAAAACAGTTGGTTAGGTGGAAAAAAGCCAAAAGATGTGCTGGCAACTATGCCAAAGCAAGTTTTGCTAGCAGCACAGGCTGAAGCAGAGGGAGGGGCTCATGGCTGATTCAGACGACAAAAACCAACTCAGGGGTTTTTGTCGTCTTAGTTACATTCAAAGGGTTTGCTGACGATTTCGCTCTGGGCTAGATACCTGTCAAGGAGCAAAAGCTCACCACAACGAGAGACGATAATTATCCGTGCGCTGCTTTCGCAAGCGTCTCACTGATCCACTGGTTAGTGCTTTTCCCTGAAACTTCCGCAGCAATATTGATTGCTGAGTGAATCTCTGGCGGGATGCGTAAGCTAATTTTGCCACTGGCTGGGCGCTGTGGTTCACGGCCTTGTTCGGCGCAATAGCTCAGATAGTCATCTACAGCCTCTTCAAAGGCGATACGCAAATCAGCGACGTTATCTGCATGGAAACCGATCACGTCGCGAATACCTGCAATATGACCAATCAAACATTGATCTTCATCGCTGTACTCAATTTTTGCGGCATAATTTTTGTATGTCATTGTATTCATGGTACCACTCCTACAGCTTCAAGAAATGTTCTGGCATCGCGCACTTGGTAGGCTTTCGCTTCCTTGTCGGGATGTGGCCGATGAAATGAAGCCATTATCTTATTAATTTCAAAGCGAACCCGTGAACCACTCCCTTCTGTAGCTACTGCACCCAACGCTATCAATAGAGACTCAATTTTGCGCCATTCCAAGTTTGTTGATGTCGGCGTAGCAAAAATAGTTCGTAGCGTTTTGTAATGCTTAGCATTTAATTTAATCACATTATTGTCCTTAATTGATGTGGTCCTTGCTCGCCAAAGCACTGGAAATGATATCATATATTGATATCACTTCAAGCGGATAGTGAAAACAGCGTTATTTAACTCAATATCACTGGGTAAAATTATGTATTTAGGCTGTGAATTGAAGAGGCTGATCAACTTGGTGTGGAACGAGCTAGGCAAAATATAATACACAGACAGCGACTTTCGTAGGCCTCAAAAGTCTCAATGCTCAAAAGACACAAAACCCTTAAGGGGGCAAAATAGGGGCTGACACATTTTTAATTTTAAAAATAAAATTATATTACAAGGTGTTGTATTTATTTTACGAGTCCGACTTTTGCACCATTAGTATGAAAATCAAGTCACCGCAGGGGGCCACTTTTCCACACCATCTTGTGTCCAAAGATTTACAGCAAAATCGAACACATCTATAAAATCCATATTCAAGCTCCCCCAAAAATATAAGTAAAATTAGCCTATTTAGCTGCAATCTTTTTTCCCCACCAAATCATCAATTCTTTTCGATGTTCAATATATGTTGAACGATTATACGCGCGTCTAACTTCATTTTTATCACTATGCGCTAGCGCAGCCTCAATCACATCAGCATTAAATCCCGCTTCATTCATAGCTGTACTGGCTATAGAGCGTAGTCCATGGGCTACTAACTTCCCCCCATAACCAATACGTTTCAATGCGGCATTGGCTGTCTGGCTATTCATTGGCTTACGCGGGTCGTTGCGGCTAGGGAATACGTACTGACGATTGCCACTGATTGGATGCATGATTTCTAGCAGTTCTAAAGCTTGTTCTGAGAGCGGGACTATATGATCACGTTTTGCTTTCATCCGTTCAGCGGGAATACACCACTGCTTATTTTCAATATCGATCTCTGCCCATGCTGTTGCTGATGCTTCCGCGGGACGTATCAGCGTCAATAATTGCCATTCAAGTAAGCAGCGAGTTGGTATCGATAGATTGCTCATGGCTATGGTACGCATGAGTTTAGGTAGTTCTTCTGGCCTTATGGTGGGCATATGCTGCTTTTTAGGCCTTTCAAATGCATTACCAATACCTGATGCTGGATTGGCATCAAGCAAACCTACATTGACCGCATAAATCATTATCTCGTTTATACGTTGCACCAATCGTCTAACCGTCTCTAGTGCCCCACGCGCTTTGATTGGCTCTAGTACTTGAATGAGGGTGCGTGCTTTGAGTTCTTGGACGGGAATATTTTCGATGCTAGGTAAGATGTCTTTTTCGATAGAACGCCAAATATCTTTCGCATGGGCTGCGCTAACGTGGCTCTCTTTCAACTCGAACCATTTGCGGGCGACATTCACAAAAATACTTTCCTCCGCTATCTGGAGCTTTTCAGCCTCTTCACCAGCTCTTGCTTGGGGATCTGTCCCTCGGACTAACATTGCTAGTTTCTCTGTTCGTGCCTCTCTGGCATCAGCCAAAGAGAGTGCAGGGTACGCGCCGAGGCTTACCATAGTGCGCTTACTACTGTTGGGAAGTTGATAGCGGAAACGCCAAATTTTCTTGCCGGTGGTTTTGACTAACAAAAATAAGCCATCTCCATCATGGAGAGTTAGGTCTTTGTCGGTGGCTTTTGCTTTTTGTACTTCGGTGTGGGTGAGGGGGCGTGTTGTCCTTGCCATGTATGGTTCTTCCCTTAATTGGTATACGTCCATTGGTATCTATCTTAGCGTATACCAATTTGTATACCAATTGTCTCTGGCTTCAGGCGGATATCCTTGGACTACTACAGACACAAAAAAGCCCGCAAACCTAGGTGGGATGCGGGCTCTTCGTACTTCACCGGACTTATCTGGTAATAACCGGTTTAACATTTGGTGGAGCTGGGGGGATTTGAACCCCCGTCCGAAATTACTACGCCGTCGGCACTACATGCTTAGTCCAGTCATTACATTCGCCGGTTAGCTGCGGACGGACACGCCACTAACAAACTATCCTGATTGGGTTTAACGCTTTCACCCCAGGCAAGGTGTCCACGCGATCTCTTTTAGGTTTGACCTCTCTTGATCCCCGTCCTAAGAGCGGAGGCTAGGGAGAGAGGGAATCTTCAGTTTCTTAGGCTGATTAAGCTGCTAAAGCAGCAGATTCGTATTGCGAGTCGTTTGCAATTATTTTTTTTGCGGTTTTTTACGAGGCCTCCGCACCTCGGCATGCACCTTGGGTTTCGCGAATCCCGTCGAATCCAGAATCAGCCCCAAAGAACTCCGCTAGTATAACAGAACTATGTCCTGCTAAGCCAGTCACTTAACGATTTGCGTGCTTCATGATGCGCGCTTTGTCTAACTTCCACTCACGATCTTTGATGTCATCGCGCTTATCGTGGTCTTTTTTACCTTTGGCGACACCGATTTTAACTTTAACCCAAGCATTTTTCCAATATACGGAAAGGGCAACTACAGTAAATCCGTCGCGATTAACTTTACCAATCAACGAATCCAGTTCGCGTTTATTTAGTAGCAGTTTACGGGTACGCATTGGCTCGCAGACAACATGTGTCGATGCCACGTTTAACGGTGTAATGGTGGCACCAAACAAGAATGCCTCACCGTTTCTAAAGGTTACGTAGCTATCACTAATGTTGGCTTTGCCAGCGCGCAGAGATTTTACTTCCCAACCTTGCAATGAAAGGCCTGCCTCGAACTCTTCTTCAATGAAGTATTCATGACGGGCACGTTTGTTTTGCGCAATGGTTGCGGAACCGGGTTTGTATGCTTTTTTCTTTGTCATAGTATTGATCATTATACTGTATGCGGAGGCGAATGAAATCCTTTCCCGCAGGATGCCTGTGCATTTTGTCTCATTTGTTGCGAGGAATGACTAGCAGATTTTTTGTCTCGCGGTGGATAAATGGTATTATCAGTGCGTTTTATGTCTCACAGGAAATGTTATGCCACAAATTAGCCGCTCTGCGTTGGTGCCATTTAGCGTAGAACAAATGTATCAACTGGTTAATGATGTTCGCTCTTATCCAGAGTTTTTACCGGGTTGTACTGGAAGTCGGGTACTTGACGCTACTGAAAATGAAATGACGGCTGCCGTCGATGTTGCTAAGGCCGGAATAAGCAAAACTTTCACGACACGCAATACACTCACTGATAACCAGAGTATTGATATGCAACTGGTTGATGGGCCGTTTCGTAAATTAATGGGGGGATGGCATTTTACCCCACTCAGTGCGGATGCTTGCAAGGTTGAATTGCACCTTGATTTTGAATTTACTAATAAGTTGATTGAGTTAGCTTTTGGTAAGATATTCAAAGAATTAGCCGGTAATATGGTGCAAGCGTTCACCCAGCGAGCGAAAGAGGTTTACAGTGTCTGATATTCGCGTTGAGGTAGTTTATGCTTTACCTGAACGCCAATATTTGCGTACCGTTTCTCTTGAGGCTGGAAGTACAGTTGAAGAGGCAATTAAAGCTTCAGGTCTGCTTGAGTTGCGCCCTGATATTGATCTCACAAAGAATAAAGTGGGGGTTTATAGTCGCCCGGTGAAGCTTGGCGATAAGCTTAATGATGGGGATCGAGTTGAGATATATCGTCCATTAATTGCAGATCCTAAAGAGCTACGTCGGCAGCGCGCTGAACAAGCAAAAAAATAAGGCACAATTTGCGCCTTATTTTTGTAGTAGCCCTGGACTGCGTTGAAGAAGAATGAGTACTGTCATGTTGCTGCATAAGCATTAATAGACTCTGAGCCTAAAAACCTAATCAGCATTCGCTCCCTCAATGTGTTCTGCAATCTTCGGTTAAATTAATTTCCTGATAACGTTGGATCATTTTTGATATCAGTCAGTACACCACTGCTATCGAAGGTCAACGTTAATGTTTGTTGTGTGACTTTCTCGTGACCAGGTTGCTGGCGGAATACGTAGAACCAGGTTTTAGTGCCGAACGGGTCCTGTAGCATTGGGGTGCCTAAGGTATATGCCACTTGTTGCTGGGTCATACCCTTATGAATTTTGGACGCGTCATTAGGTGATAAATAGTTACCCTGATTAATATCAGGCCGGTAGACCACCTTCTCCAGCGTTGAACAACCCGCAGTAAGCATTGCAAGCATCACAGCGGCGGCAGTCAGCATTTTACAGCGCATAGTAATCACATTCCTTTAGGGCGTAGGATGACGATGATAATAGACCTTGCAGCAGTTGGAAACCTTTACAGGGCACCTGTATGACCTCTGGAAAGGAAAAAAGTTAATCTTTTCTATGCTGCGAGCAATTCTTTTGCATTTGCCAAGGTGTTTTTCGTCACTTCACTACCGCCCAGAAGGCGCGCCAATTCTTGTAAACGGGCTTTTTTATCTAACCGATGCATATGAGTTTCAGTTTCATTGCCATCAGTTTGTTTACTCACAAAGAAATGTTGATGACCACAGCCTGCTACTTGCGGCAGGTGAGTGACACACATAACTTGAGTGGATTCACCCAATTGGCGTAACAGGCGACCCACTATGGCTGCTGTTGGCCCACTGATACCTACATCGACTTCATCAAAGATAAGTGCAGGCGTGTCCATTTTGCGCGCTGTAATAACTTGAATAGCCAATGCGATGCGAGAAAGCTCACCACCTGAGGCAACTTTAGCCAGCGGCTGTAGTGGTTGGCCGGGGTTTGTGGTAACACAAAATTCGACTCGGGTAGCCCCTTCAGCACTCAGGTGCTCAGGTTCAAACAGCGTTTCAATAGTGAATTTGCCATGTGGCATGGACAGTTCGCGCATGCTTTCGGTGATCAGCGCTGCCAATTCGTCAGCATAATGTTGGCGTTCTTCATGTAACCGCTTGGCGATAGCTAATGCATGCTGATAGTGAGTATTTACAGCATGGCTGAGCTGCTCGTGATCATTTTCTTGTTGTGAGAGCTGTTCTTGCTCATCCAATAGTTGTTGATGAAATTGTGGTAACTCTTCCGGTGTAACATGGTGTTTGCGAGCCAGATTTAATTGACGAGATAACCGCTGTTCCAGTTCATACAGACGATTCGGATCCATATCAAATTGTTCGGCATAGTGACGCAATTCATCACTAGCTTCACTGATTTGGATCGAGGCCTCTTCCAGCATATTCAGCAAATTATTAAATTGCTCATCCATTCCTGCCAGCTCTGTGAGTTGGTGCTTGGCTGAGTAGAGTTGGCTGAGAATATTATTCTGCTCATCATCAGACAGTAACTGTAGGGTTTGTTGGCTGAGTGATAACAACTGGCCACTGTTTGCCAGACGCTTATATTCGACATCAATTTGTTCATATTCCCCAGCTTGTGGGGCAAATGAGTTCAGTTCTTTTAACTGATATTGCAATAGCTCATGACGAGCATTACGTTCCAGTGATTGTTGCTGATGCAGTGCCAGAGCACGGCAGCTTTGGTGCCAGATTTGATAGGCTGCTTTCATTTCAGTGAGCAGGACAGATTGGTTTGCGTAAGCATCTAGCAATTGCTTTTGATGATCAGGTCTTAGCAATAGTTGATGGGCATGCTGGCCGTGGATTTGAATTAAATGCTGCCCCAGTTCCCGTAATTGGGACAATGGCACGGCTGTCCCATTAATAAACCCTCTTGAGCGGCCATCGGAGCCAATAGCACGCCGCAGCAAACACTCGTTGCTGTCATCCAGATGATTGTCTTCCAACCATTGTCGGGCTGATGGGGTGTCTGCTAATGAGAAACGAGCACAAATATCAGCGCGGGTTGCCCCCAAACGCACCATACTACCGTCTGAACGGCTGCCAAGGCATAACCCCAATGCATCTATGGCGATGGATTTACCCGCCCCCGTCTCACCAGTAATTGCTGTCATTCCAGGTTGAAAATCAATTTCTAGCTCACGCACAATAGCAAAGTTACTGATGGTTAATTGGGCCAGCATGGTAAATCTCCTGTACATAAACACATATCTGTATTTGAATACAGTATAGGCTGGTTTTATATACAGTAAAGTCCCTAATGCACTTTTTAGAATAATTTTTTTGACCAACCCAACTTTGTACTTAACGTATTGAAATAGCTGTAGTCCTTGGGGTGAATAAGATTGAGGTGGAAATCACTGCGCCGAATTAACACCTCTTCCCCTTCCTGAATCGGCAGTGCTATCTGACTGTCACAACTAATTTCCAGGTCACTGGTGATTTGGGAAAACTTAAGGCGGATGGTACTGCTACTATTAATAACCAGCGGGCGAGCAGTCAGAGTGTGCGGGAACATGGGAACCAAAACGATGGCATCCAGTGTTGGTGTTAATATAGGGCCACCCGCAGAGAGTGAATAAGCGGTAGAACCGGTAGGTGTGGCGATAATTAACCCATCAGAGCGCTGGGAGAAGGCGAAGCGATCATCAATATACACTTCGAATTCTATCATGTGGGCAACTTTACCCGGATGCAAAACCACTTCATTGATTGCTGTACTGATGCGGCTTTGCTGATTTGTTCGTGTGACTTGCGCTTCCAGCAAGAAACGTTGTTCGCTGAGATATTCGCCTTCCAGCACATCGGAAAGCTGTTGTTGAGCATTATCGGGGTCTAAATCGGTCAAAAAGCCCAGATTGCCTCGGTTGACACCGATCACTTTGATATCATAGCGGGCCAATACCCGAGCAGCACCCAGCATATTGCCATCACCGCCAACCACGACGGCTAAATCGGCTTGTTGGCCGATATCAGCCAAACTACCGGTAACGGCATCGGTTAAATTGAGATCCTTAGCAATCTGTTGTTCCACCATAACGTCATAACCTCTGGCGTTTAACCAATGGTAGAGCATTTCATGGGTGGCAAGTGCGGCCGGGTGCCGTGGGTGACCGACAATACCAATACAATTGAATCTTTTATTATTCATTGCCGTGATTTTCCTCAATGGGGTGTCTTTTACCCCACATTATGACCGGTTCCCTTGAATCCCCGGTTTTGATCCCCATAATAAGCCAAGTAGCGAGATTAATGCTAAAACGCGGAGATATCCATGAGTAGTAAAGAACAGAAAACACCAAACGAGCAAGTCTCGGAAGAAATGGAAAATGCAGCAGAGCAGCAAGTGGAAGCGACACAAGAGACGGGTGAAGGTGTAGATCCGCGTGTTGCCGAGCTTGAAGCGCAGTTGGCTGCAGCTGTACAGCGTGAGCGCGAAAGCTTGCTACGCGCCAAGGCTGAAGTTGAGAATATCCGTCGTCGTACCGAACAGGATGTTGAAAAAGCGCATAAATTTGCGTTAGAAAAATTTTCAGCTGAATTATTACCTGTGATTGACAATCTGGAGCGTGCGCTGGATACAGCTGATAAAACCAATGCTGAATTGACAGCAATGATCGAAGGCGTCGAACTGACCCTAAAATCATTGCTTGATGCTGTCGGTAAATACGGTATCCAAGTTGTCAGTGAAACTAACGTGCCGTTTAACCCTGAAGTTCATCAGGCGATGACGATGCTTGAATCAGCGGATCACGAGCCAAATCACGTCATGATGGTGATGCAAAAAGGCTATACGCTGAATGGCCGTTTGTTACGTCCGGCGATGGTCGCGGTATCTAAAGCGAAAGCTTAAGGTGTCCTGATGTGGAAAGGCACCTTTGCGGGTGCCTTTTTTGTTTGTTTTCTTCAGTAAATGACGTTTTATTCAGCTGTTGGCAATTTAGGTTGCCAGTCAATCGGTTGCTGACCCTGCTGCTGCAAGAGTTGGTTCGCTTGTGAGAAGTGCTTACAACCAAGAAAACCGCGATGTGCGGAGAGCGGTGATGGATGTGGGGCTTTTAAAATAAAGTGGCGCTGGGTATCAATGATACGGCCCTTTTTCTGAGCATGTGCTCCCCACAACATAAAAATCACACCATCACGATGTTCATTCAGTGCTGCAATGACTTTATCGGTAAAGGTTTCCCAGCCAAGGTTGGCATGTGAGTGCGCGTTACCTGCTTCGACAGTCAGTACGGTATTGAGCAGCAATACACCTTGCTCGGCCCAGCTTTGTAAGAAACCATGATTGGGGCGTTGGAAGCCGGGAATATCGGTAGCCAGCTCTTTGTAGATATTGACCAAAGAGGGCGGTGCCGGGACACCTGGCAAGACAGAAAATGATAACCCATGAGCCTGATTAGGGCCGTGGTAAGGGTCTTGGCCCAAAATAACCACTTTGACCTGATCCAATTCGGTCAGGCGAAAAGCATTAAATACATCGTGTTGTGCCGGATAAATGGTTTTGCCAGCATTGCGCTCTGCTGCCACATAGGCCAGCGTATCTTTAAAGTAAGGTTGTTCTTTTTCCTGGCCGATCACATCGTGCCAGGTAAGGGAGGCGGACATAAACACTCTCCTTGGTTTCTGTAAGATATTGATGTGCTCTAGCTTACCGGTTCAAACCTGTGAGTGAAACCGCTAAACCTAAGTCTGTGACGTAGTGATGTTTTTTTGACCATTCCATGTAAAAAATGTTGAAAATTTACAAAAATAATTGCTCTGGACCAGATTGATAAAATTGATATAAAACATAAATTTGCCAGTGACATGATTGCCGTGGTGGCCGAAAGATTGATTTAAGTCAAAGAATTGCAGCGGTCTGACTGGTATATAGAACAATAAGACAACAATGGTTTTACCAAATAACCAAGATAGTTTCTCCCCCTTGGAATTTATAGCCGTATTACGGAGGCACCAAATGATTACTGGTATTCAAATTACTAAAGCTAACAATGAAGCCTTGCTGAACTCTTTCTGGCTGCTGGATGATGAAAAAGCTGAGCTACGCTGTGTTTGCGCGAAAGCTGGTTATGCAGAAGATCAAATTGTTCCGGCAAGTGAGTTAGGCCAGATCGAATATCGTGAAATTCCGTTGGAAGTACAACCAACGGTACGTGTTGAAGGTGGTCAGCATTTGAACGTAAACGTTCTGCGCCGCGAAACACTGGAAGATGCAGTCAAGCATCCAGAAAAATATCCTCAGTTGACGATTCGTGTATCTGGCTACGCCGTACGTTTCAACTCACTGACACCAGAACAACAACGTGATGTGATTACTCGTACTTTCACTGAAAGCCTGTAATTTTTGTCATAATAATTAAGTCTCAAATTCTGAAGGGAGCCTCTGTGGCTCCCTTTTTTGTTCCTGTGATTTGTTTATCGAGAAGTTAGACTGAGATCACAATATTCAATTTATATAAATAAATCTTACCATTTTCATTTAAGAACTCATCCGATGTGTCGATAGATAAAGTTATTGAGGTTGACTCAATATTGGGATTACCTATCGACAAGGAGTTGGCATGAGTATATCTGTTAGTTTAGCCCGGCCTGTTTCATTAGCAGGGTTGATGAACCAGGCGCAACCAATAGAGCAGGTCAAGAAAGAGAACGCTACTCCTGTTGGGTCTCCGGACCAGCATCAAAAAGAACCCCCCCTCCTAACTCCCACTCAGGCAGGTAATGATGTTTATTACAGCATGCTGGCCAGCCTTGGAATATCACGTAGTGAACGTGTTTTAGCTGCCAGCGACAATGTACCTATATCAAGTGGACAAGGATCACAGCAAGCGGACTATTCATTAGCATTACTCGCGAAAGATGTTTACGCTCCAGCTGCGGGAAGCGTCGGCGGATTTACACGGTTGGGTGATGCCGCGTTGCTTTCGGCTGGGATAGACCCGGCGAGCCTATCTGATACAGCTTCAGGGTTTCAGGCTGGGATTTACAGTGATAACCAACAGTATGTCCTCTCTTTCGCGGGTACCAATGATATTCAGGATTGGTTAAGTAATATCCGGCAAGCAACAGGTTATGAGGATGTTCAATATAATCAGGCTGTTGCTCTGGGAAAAACAGCTAAAATGGCATTTGGTGATGCACTGGTCATTACCGGCCATTCATTAGGCGGTGGGCTGGCAGCCACGGCTGCATTAGCTAGCGGGACTTTTGCTGTAACATTTAATGCCGCCGGTGTTTCTGACCACACATTAAATCGTTTGGGCATGAACCCTGCTCAGGCGCGGCAGTCGGCGGAGGGTGGTGGCATACGACGTTATAGTGAGCAACATGACTTATTGACGGATACTCAGGAGTCAACCTCACTCATTCCTGATGCAATTGGTCATAAGATCACATTGGCTAATAGCGATAAACTGGCGGGGCTAAATGACTGGCTGCCACACAAACACCTCGAACGTAGCCTTGCGGCGCATGGTATTGATAAAGTGCTCAGTTCCATGAATGAACAACAACCTTGGGAGCGGCAGTATGCCTGAATCAACACTGGCAATGAGAGTGAAACGCCATTTGCGTTACGCTATCTACGGTGTTTTGATGCCATTAATCAGTTTTGAGGGGCAGGCAATGACAGAGATTAATATCGCGTTTACCGATCCGCTGGTCATGCCAATTGCAGATGCGATTGTTCATGGCAATGTGAAGCAGATCCATCAGTTAGCCACTAAATCATTGCTACAACAGCAAGGTGAGCAGGCCGTGACACTTATGCAGTGGGCTATCCTCAATCAACAACCTGAAAGTTTGGCGGCATTGTTGCAAGAACATGCAGATCCTTTTCAGCCCGGAATGCAGGGTGATACCGCCTGGCACACAGCTGCCACTGTGCAAGATGCGCATTACATGCAAATTTTGCTTAAAAACAATATTCGGCCTGATGCCAGAAATAGTGTGACACTCGCAACGCCTTTAGCGGCTGCTATCATGGCAGGGCGCGAGATCCAGGTGATCCTGTTGTTGGTCGCTGGTGTTGATCCGAATATTGCCGATCGTGTGGGTGATACGCCGTTACATTTAGCAGGTAAAAGCAATGCACCGGATTTAGCTTTGCGTTTGCTCAAAGCTGGTGCTGACCCTGAAGCCCGTAATAAGCAGGGCGCGACATTCCAACAGTATTTAGCGATGACGCCGCTGAACATCCAAAGTGCTGAAATGCAGCAAAAATATCAGCAATTGAATATTTGGCTTCGTGGTAAAAAACTTGCAGAGGTTTACCAGCAATAGTGTTTGAACGGCTTGTTTTAGGCTGAAATACCCAAAAGTAGTACTTCACTGTAAAATCAGGTTCTGTAGTTTGAATCCGTTTGATAACAAATAAAAAAGCCGCTGTTTATAAACGGCTTTTTTGTCAGGGTGCAGAATTAACTCGCACTCTTGGTATCGGGCTTGTCCTTTGGCTTACGGCGCTTACCCACATTCTTAGCATCACGATGGCGAACCTTAACCTTCGTTTTCTCTTTACCGGCTTCTTTTAGCTCTTTACGCTTCGCTAAAACTTTTTTAGACGGTTTACCTGTGCTTTTCTCGCTCGGGGCTTTACTGGTTGGTCGCAGCTCATCAATCACTCGTGGCTTTAATGGCTCTTTCAGATAACGACCTATTCTGCCCAGCAATAAATGGTCATGTGCTTCAACCAGAGAAATAGCAACCCCTTTACGCCCTGCGCGGCCAGTACGACCGATACGGTGAAGATAGACGTCAGCAGTCAGCGGTAAATCAAAGTTGAACACGTGGCTGATATCGTCGATATCCAGACCGCGCGAAGCCACATCCGTTGCAACCAGAACGTTAACCCGACCATCGCTTAAACGAATCACGGCTTCGGTACGTTTGGCCTGAACCATTTCACCCTCAAGGAACCAGGCATTAATTCCAGCTTCGCGTAACCAACTGACCAGTTGATGTACCTTTTCACGGGTACGCACAAAAATAATGGATTTCTGTACTTCTGGTTGCTTCAGTAAATGCACCAGCAAGGCAGTTTTGTGCTCAATATTGTCTGCGCGGTAATACCATTGCTGAATTTTTTTACGTTCACGGCGTGATGGGTCAGCTTCCAACTCTACCGGCTCAGTCAGGATGCGCTCCGCAAACTCACGGATAGCTTCACCTTCTAGCGTGGCCGAGAAAAGTAATGTCTGTTTGCGCCAGCGGGTTTCTGCCGAGATAGTTTCAATATCCTGTGCGAAGCCCATATCAAGCATACGGTCAGCTTCGTCCAGAATCAGGGTTTCTACCGCCCGACAGTCAAAGTTTTCTTCTT
>NZ_JBLWEX010000170.1:0-13123 GCF_048323875.1 Yersinia sp. LJYL362 | reverse complement strand
TGACCATTTAATCATCGGCGGGCATAATGTCGACCCAATACTGAAATGAGAGACTGATAATGAGTGGTTTCATGTATTTAATGATGGCAATTGTTGCCGAGGTGGTAGCCACCACAATGCTAAAAGCCTCTGATGGCTTTACCCGTCTGGTGCCCTCTGTTGTGGTTGTGATTGGTTATGGTATTGCTTTCTGGGGGTTATCACAGGTGGTGAAAACCATGCCATTGGGTATTGCTTATGCTATTTGGTCAGGATTGGGAATTGTATTAGTGTCCGTCGCGGCCACTTTTATGTACCAGCAGAAATTAGACTGGGCAGCCATTGCCGGTATGACATTGATTATCGCCGGTGTGTTGGTGATTAACCTGCTGTCGAAGACGCCAATGCATTAGAGATATACCCGGCATACTGCAAGCTGCATAGTGGTTGGCTACTTTCCGCGTTATCGCCACAGGGTTACGATAACGCGGAAGGGGATAACTGTAATTTTATACTCGTCATACAGTGCTTGCAGTACAACAATTTAATGTCCAACTGCTATTTAATATCCAACTGATGTATCCCCTCGACGGCCAATAATGTTTCATATACCTGATCCAGATTTTTTCTTGGTGGTAAGGTGACTTCCATCGTGAGTTCACATTCATGTTCACCTTTCTCAGGTTTGTGAGTAACGGACAGATTAATAGGATGTAATTTTAATTTTTGCATCGCAATCAAAATACGTGGCACGCTGTCCGCGAGTAGCTTAATAGAAACAAAATGGTGTTGACCAATAAATCGGTTACTTAACTGGCGGAAGATCTCCAGCACCACTAATGTCACCATGGTACCGTAAATACCAATCTCATATAGACCACTACCAATCACCAGACCAATCGCGGCGGTGACCCACATCCCGGCGGCGGTGGTAAGCCCTTTGACCATCTGTTTTTGAATCATGATGGTCCCGGCACCGAGGAAGCCCATGCCACTGACGACCTGTGCCGCGACGCGGCTAGGGTCAAAACTGACGTGTTCTAATGTCAGCAAATCCTCAAAACCATATTTTGAAACAATCATAAACATGGCACTCCCAATACCCACCAGGATATGGGTTCTTAACCCGGCATCTTTAGCACGCAGCTGACGTTCCAGCCCAATCAATCCTCCCAAAGCACCCGCTAAAGTAATTCGTAGTAGTAAATCAGTAATCATAATTATTCCCGTTTTATTTTGTACAAACTGTAGGTGTTTGATTCTTTACTATGATTAATATGGTTTGCTTATTTTTTTCCAACCCTTAGCGCCAGAATAGCGCAATAATTCGATAGTCTGTTTTGATCTGGGCTAAATTAAATTAGCGCACTCTGCTTATTTATGTTGTGTTTTAATTATAACAGTTATTATATGAGCCTATTATAGCGCGATATATTTCTCATGCCGGAGCATAAAGAATGAATGCATTATCTTGGTTTGTGGGCGGAGCTGTGTTCTTTCTAGCCGCTTGTAGTAGCAATGACCCAACAGATACAGCATCAACCTCTCGATTTTTAAACAATAACGATACTGCTGAGCCAGTACAACAAGCCACCAGTGCCAATGTTCATAATCTCAATATGGCGAATCCTGCGTCCGTCAATTGTGCCAATGCAGGCGGTGTATTGACCATTGCCAAGCAACTTAATGGGAGTAGCGTAGGCATGTGTCAATTGCCGGATGGTAAACGCTGTGAAGAGTGGGCATTAATGCGCGGCGCTTGTCCGGCTCGCTGATATACCCTCTATCTTTCAAGTCGCAGATGCGTTGGCCGCGCTCAATTACCCGAATCACTTATAAAATCTAAGTCAGCTTATCGGGATGAATGAGCCTCATCCTTGAGACTCACCCTGCGGCTTTCTGGATATATTAGGCAGAAACAATATTCGGGCAAGGTTCGCCCTTTTTCAGTTGCGCAATATTCTGCATGGTGGTGTTAGAAATACTGGTCAGCGCTTCTTCTGTCAGGAATGCCTGATGCCCGGTAAACAACACATTATGGCAAGAAGACAGACGGCGGAAGACATCATCCTGAATCACGTCATTGGATTTGTCTTCAAAGAACAGATCGCGTTCATTTTCATACACGTCCATGCCGAGTGAACCGATTTTCTGCTGTTTCAGTGCATCGATTGCCGCGGTAGAGTCAATCAGGCCCCCACGGCTGGTGTTTATGATCATCACGCCATCTTTCATTTTTTCAAATGATTGTTTATTGAGCAAATGATGGTTTTCCGGCGACATCGGGCAGTGCAGCGAAATAACATCGGATTTAGCATATAAGGAATCGAGATCAACATATTCAGCCCCCAAATCCAGCGCCGCCTGGCTTGGGTAAGGGTCATAGGCTAGCAAGCGCATACCAAAGCCTTTCAAGATACGCATGGTCGCAACACCAATTTTGCCGGTGCCGATGATCCCCGCGGTACGGCCATGCATATTGAAGCCAATCAGGCCTTCCAGCGAGAAGTTGGCATCACGGGTGCGTTGATAAGCACGATGGATACGGCGGTTAAGGCTCATCATCATACCGACAGTATGTTCAGCGACGGCTTCAGGTGAATAGGCCGGAACGCGAACCACCGGAATCCCCAGCTCTTTCGCTGCATTTAAATCCACATTATTAAAGCCGGCACAGCGTAATGCCAAAATCTCAACGCCGACTTCTTTTAATTCTGTCAATGTTTCGCGACAAGCATCATCGTTGACGAAAATACAAACCGCATCACAGCCAGCCGCCATTTTTGCGGTTTTTGGGCTTAACAGAAAATCGAAAAACTCTAATTCAAAGCCAAAATCTTTGTTGACCAATTCGAGGTATTTACGGTCATACTGTTTGGTACTGTAAACGGCTAATTTCATCATGATATCTCCGCTAAAATATTGTGATCAATCTAACAGATTTGAATAAATCATACAATTTGCCACAATAATAAGTTAAATGCGGCGCTTGTAAGTTTCTGATGCCAGTGAGGTAAGGTTTTTCTTCCCATTTTCAATGGCAGCAGTTCTGCGTGTGAGTCACCAGAGCATAGTTCGTTATTATGGTATCGTGCAGCAGTTTAGTTGCAGTGATTTTAGTGGTAGAGATTCAAGTACATCGGATGTCGGGTTAGTGATTACACAAGGTAAGTCATGACTAAATGCGCAAAAACAGTGGGTTGGTTGCTATTAATCAGCGCAATTTTCCTGGTGGTTTTATGGAAAACGCTACCGCAGTGGTTACCGAAAATCGCACAATTTTGGTTGCCAGCGGGTAGCCAACTGGTTTTAACCCATCCCCCAGTTTGGCATGATGGCGCATTGCGTCTGCCACTACTGCGCTACCGGGTACAAGATTGCACCTTGGCCAATATTGACCAGTTAAGTGTCGGTTATCAGCAGGGGCGTTGGCAGTTAGCGGCTAATACCGTTGCTGTGGATACCGCATGTCTGAGCAAGTTACCGAGCAGCGACGAGGGTGCGCCGCAAAATTTGGCTGACTGGCAGCAACAACTGTCAAAGCTTGATCTGAATATCGGCAATTTGCAGATTACGCCGTGGCAGCAATACGCAGGTAAACTGACCTTAACCTCGCAAAAACTCAGCCAAGAGTTGCGTTATCAGGGCCAGCAATTGAGTTTCGCTGCGACACTGGATGCGCAGCAGAAACTTAGCTTACATCAATTCTCTATTGCTGTTCCCGGCACCCCGCAACCTTTCGAACTGAGCGGTAAAATTAAAATCCCACTGTCGCTGGATGATTGGCCAGAACAAGGTGCGCTCGACGGCGTATTGACGACAGGCTATCTGTCTAAACCGTTATTATTGAATTTGAGTTGGCAACAGCAAGAGGGCGTTTTAACCCTGACAGAGCGCGGTGATGACTCTCCGCTCGCACGGCTACCGTGGCGCGTTTCCGCGAACAAAATTCAAATAGCTAACGGCCAGTGGCAATGGCCCTACCAGCTGCAACCCTTGAGTGGCGGCATTAATCTGACGCTGTTTGACTGGGATCAGGGGTTGGATCAAACCTCGATTGAGGCGCGCATTAATGTCATCACCTCGGGGAAAAGTGGTAAAGGCAATGCTGTCCTGACGCTGGGGCCTGGCAATCTAAGCATGATAAACAGTGACTTAAAATTCCAGCTCAGTGGTCAAGCTAATCTGGAACGAATGGTATTGAATGCCACCATCCCCGGCTTACTTAGCGGTTCAATATTGAACCCAACCTGGGTACTGCATCCCGGTGCTTTGTTGCGTGCTCATGGTAATGTGACACCGGAGTTACGTATCAGAGATGCGCGTTGGCCTTTGGCGGGGGTTAAGGTGACGGCTGCTGGAGTGACGGGGCGGCTACAGGCCATTGTGGACGCGCAGGACAGTTATTGGGGTGATTTTAATCTGCATTTGGATGGGCAGGCGCAAGAGTTTTGGCCCGATAAAGGCAATTGGCAGTGGCGATATTGGGGTAATGGTCAGTTGCCGCCGCTGGCTGCGCGTTGGGATATGGGCGGCAGGGGAAGTTGGCAGGGGACGTTGATCACTGTCGATAAACTCTCGACCGGCTTTGATCGGCTGAAGTATGGGGTGGTTTCAGTCGAGGCACCACGGCTGACTTTAGCCAAGCCTCTGACCTGGCAGCGCGATAATCATCACCCCGCTTTTATTGCCGGTTTTGAACTGGGCGCTAAAAAAGTCGCGTTTAGTGACGGTGGCGGTTATCTCCCTCCTGCCGTGCTTTCACTGCAACTGAATGGACGCGAGCCGGACAGTTTTTTGTGGCAGGGTAAGTTACAGGCGCAGGCTATCGGGCCAATTGCATTGCGTGGCCGTTGGGATGGCGAGCGTTTACGGGGTGAGGGCTGGTGGCCAAAACAATCGCTGACAGTATTCCAACCGCTTATTTCAGAAGAGTTGGGTATCAAACTGCGTGATGGTGAGCTGTATGCTCAGGCCGCTTTTTCTGCTGCTCGCGAACAAGGTTTTACTGCCGGGGGGCATTGGGTTGTCAATAATGGCGGCATGTGGCTGAAAGACGGTGAACTCAGCGGATTGGATTTTGTCATGTCTTATCGCTTAGAAAATCATCACTGGCTGTTGGGGCCGAAAGAGCCTGTTATGTTACGTATTGCCTCAATAACCAATTTGTTTGAAATGCAGAATATCACCGCTGATTTGCAGGGGACTTTTCCCTATTCAGAGAAAGCCCCATTGACCTTAAGTCATGTAGGCATGGATATTCTGAAAGGACATTTAAGTTTGTCGGCTTTGCGCTTACCCCAACATGATGCGGCGGTGCTGAAATTAAAATCGATTGATTTAAGTGAATTATTTACCGTGCTCAAACCCAAGCAATTGGCTATGTCGGGTAAAGTGAACGGCGAATTACCGCTTTATCTCAATAACCCACAGTGGTTGGTGCGCAATGGTTGGATAGCAAATGACGGCACAGTGACATTGCGCCTGGATCCTGATTTGGCTAATTCTATCGGTGATAGCAATTTGGTTGCTGGTGCGGCGATTGACTGGTTGCGCTATATGGAGATTTACCAATCTTATGCCACCGTCAGTTTGGATAATCTGGGCCAATTAACGCTGCGTTCAAAGATCCATGGTGTTAATACGCAGAAAAACGCAAAACGAGAGATAGTGTTGAATTATCAGCATGAGGAAAATGTATTCCAACTCTGGCGCAGCCTTCGTTTTGGTGACAATTTACAAGAGTGGTTACAACAAACACTTTCGTTACGACCAACAGAATCTATACCGGTGAGGGCTAAGGAATGAAGATCTTGACATGGGAACCTGTGGCAATCCTGCTGGGCATTTTTATGCTGAGTGGCTGTTTGCGCCTTGAAGTAGCAACCCCGGAAAAACCGATCACGATTAATATGAATGTCAAGATTGAGCATGAAATCCAGATCAGAGTTGATAAAGATGTGGAAAATCTGCTTAAAAATCAATCCAATTTATTTTAAGGGGCCATTA
Source organism: Yersinia sp. LJYL362 (assembly GCF_048323875.1). Taxonomy (NCBI): domain Bacteria; kingdom Pseudomonadati; phylum Pseudomonadota; class Gammaproteobacteria; order Enterobacterales; family Yersiniaceae; genus Yersinia; species Yersinia sp. LJYL362. The sequence goes on along the minus strand of NZ_JBLWEX010000170.1, from coordinate 7,135 downwards.
TGAAAAAGCTAACGTTCAGCTGGATTGGCTCACCACAGCAGTTAGTCCGCGTGATATTGGGCTGCATAATATTAAGCGGCAGTTTAGTATTTAGCTCAGGGGCATTTGCGCTGACATTAGAGCAAGCTAAACAGCAAGGCCGGGTGGGCGAAACTCTCAGTGGCTATCTGGCTCCGGTGAAAAAAGATGCTGAAACACTGGCGCTGGTGGAGCAAATTAACATCGCCAGAGCAGAGAAATATCAGGAAGTGGCGCAAAAAAACCATATTTCAACCGAGGATGTTGCCAAGCTGGCGGGGCAAAAGTTGGTTAACCGTGCGGCGGCGGGGGAATATGTGCGCGGCATAAACGGCCAGTGGATGCAGCGCTGAGCATCGTTATCCTACCACGCAATTGATAAAAAACGCCCGCCACGAGATGGGCGTTTTTTATGGTAAATAGTCTTACTTTTTCTCAATAAAACAACAGATTAGCGCTCTGCCTGCAAATTCGCTGCAACAGGGGGCGTATTGATGCTGTTTAGCGACTCTTTGCGGTAATAGGTATCCACATGGCCTGGTTGTTCGACTTTGACAATTAAAGTCAACACCGCTGCAATCAGGTACAACGCGGTATAAACCCACACCACGCCGACAATATCGAAGAAAGGTAATACCAGCGAGGCGATGGCTGGCGCAACAAAATTACTCAAACCGGCAGACAGGTTATAAATCGAAATAGCTGCACCTTTGTGTTCTGGCTCCAATACCGGGAACACTGCGGTCATCGGGACAAACGCCGCTACCGTTATTCCTAACATCACCGCCGGGATAAGTGCTGCCCAGAAGTTATGGCCGAAATGCACCGGAATATAGTAAAACGCCAGGCTGGAGATCGCGCAGCCGATGCAGCCAAACCAACGCACCTGCCGCATCCAACCAATTTTTTCGCCCAAAATCCCCCACATAATGTTAGTGAAAATGGTCACGAAGAAGAACACAGCCCAGATTTGCAGCCATTCAGACATGGTAAAGCCGAGTCTGCCAACAAACAGCAGCGGCATGATCACGGCAAATCCGAACAAGGATAGCGTGTTAATAATGCGGATCAGACAGGACAAGAAAATATTCTTGTTGGTAAAGAGAATGGTCACCGCCCGCGACAACTCTTTGATTTTTTCTTTATTGGACAGCGCCGCCTTCGGGCTGGCGGTACCGACATTACGAAGCAGTATCAGGGCCATCATGCCACCGACTGTGACCCACACAATGGCAAACCACAAAGTGCCAGTTTCACCTATCATCGGAATGGTGAAGCTCGGCAAATAGCTGCCCACCACACCAATGCCCACCGAGTACATTGCCCAGAACCAGCCCATCGCCGAAGAGAGTTGCTGTTTAGGGACGTTTTGCACAATCAGCATGACAAATGAATAGATAAATAACGGGTAGGCCAGGCCACGGATCCCGTAGAACACCAACATTAATGGGTAGCTTTTCATCCCCAGGCCAAACAGCATAAACAAGCAATGCATCACCACCCACAGGATAAAACCTATGCGCATAGCGCGTTGTGGCGTGATAATTTCCGCCACCACACCTGAACTCCAGGCGGCAATGGCAGCCGCTAACCCATAGAGGGTAAAAACAAAGGCCGATTGCGCCGGTGAAAAACCCATATCGGTAATATGCTTAGATAAGAAGGCCATTTCAAAGCCATCGCCGCTCATAAATATGGCAATAGCAATATAGCCCCAGAATAAATTCATCGGCAAGCCAAACCAATGAGTCGATTTTTTTTGCATAGTCGTTTCCTTGGGCGTTTGAGCGCCGGCTGCTTATTTGTAGGGACAGCAAATGAAAGGGCGATGTGCTCACCCGGGCGTATGTGTGTTTTGGTTTTTTATCGTGCTAGCGTTTGGCGCAACTGGCGTTGCTGTTGGTAAAGTAATCGGTAGCGCTCAAGGCGGGCGAATAAGGCATCTTGCCGGTTCATATCCGGAATAAAACGCTGGTCAATTTGCGGCTTGGCACACACCAATTGCTCATCACCGCCGCCAGCCAGCCAGCCTAAACGCGCTGCACCTAACGCGCCGCCAGCCTCTCCGCCACTGTGGGTCACAATCGGTAAATTGAGCGTATCGGCCATCAATTGCCCCCACCAGACACTGCGCGCACCGCCACCAATCAGAGATGCCTGGGTGAGTTGAGTGCCCGCCTGTTTCAATACCGCCAAACCATCAGCAATACCAAAAGTGACACCTTCCAGCACCGCATAACCCAATGCCGCGCGATCAGTAGCATGTGTCATGCCGTGAAAAGCGCCGGTTGCCAGCGGATCGTTATGAGGGGTACGTTCGCCGGAAAGATACGGCAGAAAAATAGGGGCCAGCCGTTGTTCCGCCCGACTGAGTTGAGCCACTTCGGATAACAAGGTTGTTTCATTGGTACCCAGCAGTTGGCATAACCAGCGCAGCGCACTGGCAGCGGTGAGCATCACACTCATCTGGTGCCAACGATGCGGCAAGGCATGGCAAAAAGCATGTACCGCCGATTGTGGGTTAGGGCGATAGCAATCATTAACGGCGAACAACACGCCGGATGTACCTAAAGAGATAAATCCATCACCGGGATTAATGGCTCCAATCCCAACGGCACTGGCGGCATTATCGCCACCACCACCGGCAATCACCACCTTATCGGGCAACCCCCATTCGCGGGCAATATCCGTTTTCAGATAGCCGCTGGGCTGATTGCCTTCAATCAGCCGTGGCATCATATCGCGCGATAAGCCACAAGCGGCCAGCAGGGAGTCTGACCAATCCCGTTTTGCCACATCCAGCCACAGTGTTCCGGCGGAGTCAGACATATCGCTGACCTTATCGCCACTCATCATCCAGCGCAGATAATCTTTCGGCAGCAGCACGGTGGCCAGTTGTGAGAAGATTTCTGGCTCGTGGCGAGCCACCCACAGTAATTTTGGCGCAGTGAAACCCGGCATCGCCAAATTCCCGGCAATCTGATGCAATTGCGGGGCATTGCGCGTTAGCTCCTCGCACTCGTCGGCACAGCGCGCGTCATTCCACAAAATTGCCGGACGCAAAATATGGTCTTCACGGTTGAGCAACACCGCACCGTGCATTTGCCCCGACAGGCCGATAGCAAGGATCTCACCCCAACGTTGCGGTATTTTATGACGCAGGCGGCCAATCACGCGTTGTGTCGCCTGCCACCAGTCAGTCGGATTTTGTTCTGACCACAGCGGATGTGGGCGTTGCACGGTGAGCGGCTCACCTTCGCTTGCCAGGATCTGCCCATGATCATCAATCACCACGGCTTTAATTTCTGATGTGCCTAAATCAAGTCCAAGATACATAGCCATTCCTTGTCGCTGATTAACGGTTAGCCATCACCCAGGCATTAACTCGGTCAATGGATTGTCGTAATAACTGTTCAAACTGGCTGTCACTGGCCAGTGCGCCAAACAGTTTGTTATCGCGGGCAAACAGACCCACAGGATCAGTCGACTGGAACATGGCATGAACGGCAGAGACATCTAACATGCCATCCTGATATTCATATGGCAGGGTGCCTTGGTGCCAACTCTCCATAAAGACAAAGAACAGGGCGGGCAGCATGGCGGTGGCAGCGGGTACACAACCTCGTTGGTAGCACTCCATCAATGTCGGTGTGATAAAACCTGGGATTTTGGAGAAACCGTCGGCGGCGACGCGTTGATTGGTGTCGCGGATAAACGGATTACTGAAACGATCTAAAACCACATCACGATAATTCGCTAAATCCAATGGGCTAGGCGATAGCGATGGGATGACATCTTGGGTCACATAGTCATAGGCCATCTGGCGAATAGCGTCTGTTTGAGTACTTTCGTGAATGTAACGCTGACCGATCAAAGTACCAGCCCAGGCGATGCAACTGTGGCTGGCATTGAGGATACGAATCTTTGCTTCTTCATATGGCAGCACAGATTCGACCATTTCTACTCCCACATTTTCCAGCGCTGGCCGCCCGGCAATAAAGTCATCTTCAATAACCCACTGAATAAATGACTCACCCATGACAGGTGCCTGGTCGGCAAAACCAGTTTGTTGCAGCACGCGCGGGGCGATATCGTCAGATGGGCGAGGCGTAATACGATCAACCATGGTATTTGGGCTGCGAGTTTGATCGGTTGCCCAACTGAGCAAACTTTGCTGATCGCGCAATGCCAGAAACTGCAACAGGCAGTGGCGGAAACGCTCGCCGTTATGGCGCAAATTATCGCAGTTCAGCAAAGTTACCGGGCCGCTGTGTAGTTGTTGGCGTTGCAGCAAAACCCGGCTGATTGCACCATAAATTGTCCGGCAATCCCCGTTGAGATCGGCCTGAATATCGGCGTTATCCTGTTGCAGGTTAAACTGATTATCCAGATAGTAGCCGCCTTCGGTCACGGTAAAGGAGATAACGCGAGTTTCCGCCTTACTGCCTTGCTCAACCAAATTGTGCAGTTCTTTATCCCACGGAATGATTTTGCGTAGCGAGGTGATCTTTTCATATTGGCGCTCACCGGCAGGTGTGACAGTTTCCAGCATGTATTCGCCATGCTGTGCCGCTAAAGTTGTCAGCAAAGGGGTTGCATCATCGCGAATATTCGCCAGCGCAATAGACCAGCGATTATCACCCGCAGCCCGTAAACGATGCAGGTACCAGGCCTGATGAGCGCGGTGAAAAGATCCCGCACCAATATGTAGCCACACAGCAGGGGTTGAGTTCAGTTCAATATTCATCATGTTCTCCGCAATCTCAGTCAGCATTAAGATAATTCTTGGGCACAAGCCCTTTGGTTGGGCATTTGCTCTAATGGCGTTAGGTTAGTGTAACTTTTGCCCTTAAGTTGGGCTTTAGCTCACATAAACGTTAGCTGAGATAAAAATCTGCCAAACAACGGCGTAAAATGTTTAACATTGCTTCTTCACCACTAGCGCGTAGAAAACCCATGCATAAGAGTGACAAAAAATTGGATCAAGCGGCCAGAGCGGCCTGGATGTATTACGTAGCGGGTCAAACACAGCATGAAATTGCTGAAGCGCTCGGGGTTTCTCGCCAGGTAGCTCAGCGATTGGTGGCCTGTGCCATAGATAACGGGCTGGTGAGTGTCAGCATCGCCCATCCGGTGGGGCGCTGTATGGCGCTGGCGGATCAACTGCAAAAGCACTACGGATTGCATCAATGCCAGGTAGTGCCAAGCCAAGGTATGGACAGTGCGGGTGTGCAACGGGCTATCGCCGTGGCGGGGGCAGAGGTGATGGCGCAGTTTCTGCGACAAGAGCAACCACTGGTGATTGGTGTGGGGTCAGGGCGCAGCTTAAAAGCGGCTATTGATGAACTGCCGGATTTTGAACGCCCTCAGCACAGCTGCGTTTCCCTGATTGGGGCAATAGCTGCTGATGGTTCTTGTACCCGCTATGATGTGCCGTTATGGATGGCGGAGAAAACCCAAGGTCGCTATTTTATTTTGCCCGCGCCGCTTTTTGCGGATAGCGCCGCAGATCGTGACCTGTGGTGTAATCATCGGATTTACCGTACGGTGACCGAGAAGGCGGCTCAAGCTGATGTGACTTTTATTGGCATTGGTTCAATGGGTTATCATTGCCCGCTGCACAAAGATGGTTTTATTTCACAGCATGATGTAGCGCAACTGACGGCATCCAATGTGGTGGCCGAAATGTTAGGCAACTTCATCGATATTGATGGTCAGCGAGTGAGCTATGAGCTGGATCAGCGTTTAACCAGTGCCAGCCTGCGTATCCGGCCTGAAAAACCGGTTATTGCTATTGCGGGTGGTGTAGAGAAACATCAAGCTATCAAAGCCGTTCTTAGGGGGCATTGGGTGAATGGTTTGGTGACGGATGAAGAGAGCGCTATCGCGCTGCTGGCATAGGTAGCAGGCGATAAAAGGTAGCAGACAATAAAAAAACGCGCCCAAGGGCGCGTAATGATTCAATAACACTACTGGGTAAAACGAGGGTAATACAAGGTCATTCAGTCATGCATCAACAGAGACACCTGCCGATGCATGAAAGTCATTCATTAAGCGCTAACAACCTGAGTCAGTAATTCTTTGGCATCAGCTTGCGCTTTGGTCGCGACTTCAGGACCATAAGCAATACCTTCTGCGAACACGAACTCGACATCGGTAATCCCGATAAAGCCCAGGAACAGACGCAGGTAAGGCACAACCAGATCAGTTGGGGTGTCTTTATGGATACCACCACGGCTGGTCAAAATAATGGCACGTTTACCGGTAATCAGGCCTTCAGGCCCTTTTTCGGTGTAACGGAAAGTCACGCCAGCACGTGCAATCAGATCAAAGTAGTTCTTCAACTGAGTTGGGATATTAAAGTTGTACATTGGAGCTGCCATGACGATCACGTCATTAGCCTGCAACTCAGCAATCAATTCATCAGACAGCGCCAGTGCTTCTTGTTGACGCGGTGTCAGCTCAGCATCTGAAGGGCGTAACGCGCCCACTAATTCGCCATCTAATACTGGAATCGGCTGAGCTGCCAGGTCACGCACGGTGATTTCATCGCCAGCATGAGCCGCTTTCCATTGTTCAACAAAAAAGTCAGCCAATTGGTTAGATTGTGAATAGGTTGCCAGAATGCTTGATTTCAGAACCAGAACTTTGCTCATCGTAATTCCTTAACAGGTAACAGAGACTTAGGCGGTACGCCCTTTCAATGAGATACACTTTATTCAACTTTTTCTATCAGTGATAGCGTAATATTTTGCGTTCTTTGTTCGATTTTATTGAATGATGATAATCAGATAGCTCAGTATCCGCCGGTTACAGCACCAACCCTGGCTGTGTTACCCTATATGACAAGGGTATATATAATTAAAAACTATGGATTACTCGTAGAGGATTAGCCGATCGAAAATTGACATCAATTAATAAAAAACAATGGCTAATCAAATTCATAGCATGAAATCATTGAGCTGACACCTTGAGTCTCAGCCGCATCGCAACAAGGAATATTGAACGTGAAATCTTCGCTCGCAGCATTATCCTCCCAACTCGGTGAGTTGATGCTCCGTGACCAACAGCGTATGCGGCGTCGGCTGCAAGGCGCACGAAAAGTCCATAATCCCGA
>NZ_JBLWEX010000169.1:0-13118 GCF_048323875.1 Yersinia sp. LJYL362 | reverse complement strand
AGCCTCAGCTACCCGACGTTGCCACACTGAAAGATGTCCGGCTGCAAACACCTATGTTGGTGTATAGCGCCGAAGGCGAATTGATCGCCCAATACGGTGAAAAGCGCCGTATCCCGTTGACATTAAAACAAATTCCACCAGAAATGGTACATGCGTTTATTGCGACGGAAGATAGCCGATTCTATGAGCATCACGGTGTGGACCCGGTGGGTATCCTACGTGCGGCTTCTATTGCTATGGTGTCGGGGCGCGCCTCTCAAGGGGCCAGTACCATCACCCAGCAATTAGCGCGAAACTTTTTCTTAAGCCCGGAACGAACCTTGATGCGTAAAATCAAGGAGGCTTTTCTGGCCATTCGCATTGAACAGCTACTGACCAAAGATGAAATTCTTGAGTTGTATCTGAACAAGATCTATCTGGGTTACCGCGCCTATGGTGTCGGGGCGGCGGCGCAGGTTTATTTCGGTAAAGAAGTCAACGAGTTGACTCTCAGCCAGATGGCGATGATTGCCGGTTTGCCAAAAGCGCCATCAACTTTCAACCCGCTTTACTCACATGACCGCGCTGTTGCACGTCGTAATGTGGTGCTGTCGCGCATGTTGGATGAAAAGTACATCACCCAAGCGCAGTACGATCAGGCTCGTAGTGAAGAGTTAGTTGCCAACTACCATGCGCCGCAAATTGCTTTCTCAGCACCTTATCTGTCCGAAATGGTGCGTCAGGAAATGATTAAGCGCTATGGCGAAAACGCCTATACCGACGGTTATCAGGTCTATACCACTATCACCAAAAAGCTTCAGCTCGCGGCGGTGGACTCCTTACGCGCCAATGTGTTGGCTTATGACATGCGCCACGGCTATCGTGGCCCATCCAATGTGTTATGGAAGGTGGGCGAAAGCGCGTGGAGTCGTGAGCAAATTATTGATTCACTGAAAACACTGCCAGTCTATGGCCCACTGTTGCCTGCGGTTATCACTGAGGCAAATGCGGAACAGGCAACAGCCATGTTGGCTGATGGTAGTAGCGTGACATTACCGATGGCCGGTATGCGCTGGGCGCGTCCGTATAAATCTGACAATGCTCAGGGGCCGACACCTAAAAAGGTCACCGATGTTGTTCAGCCAGGTCAGCAGATTTGGGTCAGAAAAGTGGATGACAACTGGTGGCTCGCTCAAGTACCAGACGTCAACTCTGCCTTGGTTTCTATTGACCCGAATAATGGTGCGATTAAAGCGCTGGTAGGCGGTTTTGACTTTAACCAAAGTAAATTCAACCGTGTTACACAAGCATTGCGTCAGGTTGGTTCGAATATCAAACCTTTCCTGTACACCGCGGCGATGGACAAAGGCCTGACCTTGGCAAGCATTCTCAACGACTTGCCGATTACGCGTTGGGATGCCGGTGCGGGTACCGACTGGCGGCCAAAAAACTCGCCACCCACTTATGACGGCCCGATTCGTCTACGCCAAGGCCTGGGTCAATCGAAAAACGTGGTGATGGTGCGAGCCATGCGCGCCATGGGTGTAGATTATGCGGCTGAATATCTGCAACGCTTTGGTTTCCCGGCACAAAACATCGTGCATTCAGAATCATTGGCGCTGGGTTCCGCTTCATTCACGCCATTGCAGCTAGTCCGAGGTTATGCGGTGTTGGCAAACGGCGGCTATTTGGTCGATCCGTATTTCATCACCAAAATCACCGATGATACCGGCAATGTGCTGTTTGAAACGAAACCGAAAATTGTCTGTGAAGAGTGTAACCTGCCGGTCATTTATGGCGATACACAGCGCTCTGTGGTGCTATCCGACGATAACACCGAAAATGTGGCGACTTCACAAACCAATAATGCCAGCAATGTGCCAATGCCGGAGCTGGAACAAGTCACTCCAGCACAAGCTAAGCTCAATAGCGATGAGCAGTATGCACCGCATGTAATAAGCACACCGCTGGCGTTCCTGATTCGCGATGCATTGAACTCCAACATCTTCGGTGAACCGGGCTGGATGGGGACAGGCTGGCGTGCTGGGCGCGATTTAAAACGCAAAGATATCGGCGGTAAAACCGGTACCACCAACAACTCGAAAGATGCATGGTTCTCCGGCTATGGCCCGGACACTGTGACATCAGTCTGGATTGGTTTTGACGATCATCGCCGTGACTTGGGTCGTAGTACTGCATCTGGCGCAATTTCTGACCAGATATCAGGTGCTGAAGGCGGGGCGAAAACTGCTCAACCGGCGTGGAATGACTTTATGAAAGCAGCCCTTGAAGGTTTGCCGGAAAAACAAGTCGCGCCACCACCGGGTATCGTCAGTGTAGTGATTGATAAGCAAACAGGTAAACTATCCACAGGTGGGCCAGGTAGCCGCTCAGAGTACTTTATCGAGGGGACACAACCTACCGAATATTCTGTACATGAAGCGGGTACCACGCTGATGGATAACGGCCAGACTCACGAACTGTTCTGATAATTGAGTTACTGCTGATAAGCCGGGGATCGCAAGATCACCCGGCTTTTTTATTAGAGCAGCTCAATATTAAGCGATACCCGCTTTAGTCAGAAATGCCTGGGCCAAAAACAGTGCGCTGACATTGCGGGCTTCGCAAAAACCGGGTTCATCAAGCAGTGCCATCATATTCGCAATCGGCCAGCGCACTTGTGGCAGTGGTTCTGGCTCATCACCTTCCAGACTTTGCGGATAGAGGTTTTGCGCGACAACAATGTTCATTTTGCTCGAGAAGTAGGAGGGGGCCATCGTCAGCTTACTAAGGTAATCAAAACGCTCAGCGCCAAATCCAACTTCCTCCATCAATTCACGATTAGCAGCGTCTAATACGCCCTCTCCGGGATCAATGAGTCCTTTAGGGAAGCCCAACTCATACTCTTCGATACCCACGGCATATTCGCGGATCAGCAGTAAGTCATTACCAATGATTGGCACAATCATAACGGCTTCGCGATTCGATGGGCGCATACGCTCATAAACACGTTGTACACCATTGCTGAACTCCAAACTCACCGCTTCAACAGTAAACAAGCGGGAGCGGGCAATCGTTTCTATTTTATGTATTTTAGGTTTTTGCAGGTGTTTCATAATGGCCCCAAATTAAAACTCGCCGCCGGTCGGACGCACATCGGGGTAGTCAGGCCCATAAAATGGTTACTTAATAAGCCACTTTTTACCTATGCGGATTAACCCGACTCTTTATACTGGATTTTATTAGAACTTGATCACATTGTGCGTTAATGAGAACCTTTATCGCAATGTCAGTTAGATATAATTTACCTGTTTTTAACATGGCGGCGAGTTTAGTCAAGATTCAACCGGTTAATTATCATCCTATATCTGCGCAATATCAGTTAAAACTTGTGTTTGAAAATAGGATTATGCTGATATTACCGATGTTTTAGCCTTGCTATCCTTATCAGTCTACGGGCAGTTTAAGAGCACTTGTATTAGGTTATTTGATGAATAACGCTGTTATATGCCTCTGTACTGTGTTTATGCGTAATATGTACCCTAAATGATTCAAGCTGCAGCAAGGCGGCAAATAAAAGCAGCCAACGCACATGCAGTTTGCCGCATGTTGGGTATGATGCATTATTTCATAGAGTTGACGTAAGTCAGGGGCGCTCGGATGGGGATGGGATGAGCACAATAGTCTTAATATTGGCCTTACTGTTGACCAGTCTGATCACAGTGGGTTTGTTGTGGTGGTTCCGATTCCGCCGACCTATCCCCGTAGCTGCAACACTGCCGTTCGCGCAACCCACGCATCGAAAACTGACACCGGAAGAGCGGGTCAACATTGAAAACTACCTGCTAAACCAACAAGACAAAATAGGGTTTAAACCCCAGTCAACGTTTGATACCCGAACCCTGACAAACAGTGTGTCTTCGCCCGCGAAACTGATTTTAACACCTCAAAGTGACAATGTTTATGCGGTAACCCGCGCGATTACCCGCTATGGCGTGGCAACTGACGAACCGAATAAATGGCGCTATTATCTTGATTCTATTGAAGTTCACCTACCAGCTTCATGGGAACAATATATTACTCAGGATAATGACGTCGAACTTATCCAAACCCAAACGATCCCTTTGGTTATTTCCCTCAACGGGCATACGCTGAAAAATCATCAGTCAGAGAACACTTACCAGCCTATTTTATCTTCCGTGCCGCAAAACGCGTCAATCCGCAAGGCGGATAGTGAACATATTGAGCTACTGAATATCCGCAAGGAAACCCCGGAAGAATATGCCCTGCATGGTACTAACGGCTTGAAAGAAGCTGGGGCCATTTGTTTGGCATTGCTGTTACTGTTCTTTGCACTGACTGGCCCTGCGGTAACACTGCCCTGGCTGATTATTGTGGCGGCAACACTGACTGGCTGGGCATGCTGGAATATGTTCCGCCCACTATCTGAAAAAGATTTGCGGGAAGTTCATTGCCTAAGTGGCACACCAAAGCGCTGGGGCCTGTTCGGTGAGTCAAATCAGGGGCAGATGAATAATATCTCGCTCGGGATTGTCGATCTGATCTATCCGGCACATTGGGGCCCCTATTTTGCTCATGATTTGGGCAAAAAAACCAATATTGATATCTACCTCAATCGTCAGGTTGTACGTCAGGGGCCGTTTTTGTCCCTGCATGATGAAATGAAGCACTTTCCCCTACAACGCTGGGGGAAAAACCTGACATTAATGGCCGGATCGCTGTTGGTGATGGCGTTATTACTGATCTATGTGCCACTGGGGCTGCCACTAAAATTGAGTGTCGCCTGGTTGCAAGGTGCGCAAAGCCAGCAGGTGACCAGCGTTGAAGCATTAGAAAAAATGCCGCTCCGTATTGGTGATATGCTGAAAGCACAGGGAATGGGGATGTGTTATGTCCCGCCGAATACTCAAAACTCGCACAGTTTTGTTTTCACTCCTTTTGATTGCTCCGGTATCTATTGGAACAATGCAGCGCCATTGCCGCAACCTGAATCTGAGATCATTGAAAAGGCTGCATCACTGGTAGCTACCGTCAATCAGCAGCTACACCCCCAAGGTTCGGATGCTAACGTTAACCCACAACTGGCAACCGCTATTGAAAAGTCCGGTATGATTTTGCTGGATAATTTTGCGGATATCGTCTTAAAAACACAGGCATTATGTGGTGGTGATGCTGATTGTATTCGCCTGAAAAATGCTTTAGTGAATTTGGGGAATGCCAAGAATTGGTCAGGGCTGGTAAAACGAGCACAGTCAGGCACCTTAAAAGGCATGAATGTGCTGTTACGTCCGGTCAGCGCCGACACTCTGGAAAATCTGGTTAAAACGGCAACCTCATCATTTGTTTACCGTGAAACACATCTGGCGACAGAAGCCTTGAACAGCCCTCCACCGGGTGGGTTCCTGATTACCAGCGATGAGGGGAAACAGTTAGTCAATCACCCTGCTCCCTCGGTTCCTCTGTTCGATTACAGTGCGTTGGAGCAGTGGCGCGAATTGCAGCGGCTCTCAGGGCTGCTACTCAATACCCCATTTAAGGCTGAAGGTATCATTACCAATATCACCACCGATGCCAATGGAACTCGCCATATTGCATTACACAGCGAACCGGATATCGTGACACTCGGTCGTTATTTGGGCACCAGCCTGCTGCTGCTGGTTCTGATTGTGTGTTTAGTGGTGAATACCACCTTATTTATTCGGCGCGTCCTGAAAAACCGTAGTCGCATGGATAATATTCAACGCTATTATGATAATTGCTTCAACCAACCCCTCACTCCAGCGCCTTTCCTACGTTAGCCCTTTTTCGTTTATCATTAGTCTTATTTACGCCCTAAATAATTCGAGTTGCAGGAAGGCGGCAATTGAGTGAATCCCCAAGAGCTTACACAAGTAAGTGACTGGGGTGATTGAATGCAGCCAACGCACATGCAGCTTGAAGTATGACGGGTGAATACAGCTAATGTGATGTGGAGTCGCGATGCCCCCTGAATTGAATTGGCAAGAAATTGATACCGTGCTGTTGGATATGGATGGCACTCTGCTCGATTTAGAGTTCGACAGCCATTTCTGGCTCAAACAGGTACCGGAAACACTCAGCCAACGCCGGGGGATATCTCTGGAGCAGGCGCATAAAATTATCCATGATGAATATCTGGCAGTGCAGCACACACTCAATTGGTATTGCTTCGATTATTGGAGCGAGCGGCTAGATTTGGATATCTACGCGATGACCACGCAAGCGGGCAATCGCGTGCGGTTGCGCCAGGATACCCAGCCCTTTTTAGCCAGTTTACGTGAGCGCGGCTTACAAACCATTTTACTCACCAATGCCCATCCACACAGTCTGGCGGTAAAAATTGAGCACACCGCTCTCGACCAGCACCTTGATTTATTACTTTCTACCCATACATTTGGTTATCCAAAGGAAGATCAACGACTGTGGCAAGCTGTCACGCAGCATACCGGGCTGAATCCTGCCAGAACCTTATTTGTCGATGACAGTGAGAAGATTCTGGATGCTGCGCGCACCTTTGGTATCCGCTACTGTCTGGGAATAGAAAACCCTGACTCCAGCTGTGCTGATAAAGCATTTCACAGCCACCCTGCAATCAATGACTACCGTAAGCTATTGCCTGCATTAGAGTTACGCAAGTAATGTCGGAATAAATGAGCATGACGGCTGGGAGTATTCATGAAAGAGAAAGCAGTCTCGGACGAATCGGTTCGGCTAGATAAATGGCTTTGGGCCGCCCGGTTTTACAAAACCAGAGCAATAGCGCGAGAAATGGTGGATGGCGGCAAAGTCCATTACAACGGGCAGCGTGGTAAACCGAGTAAGCTGGTTGAAATCAATGCCGAAATTCGTCTGCGCCAAGGTAACGATGAGCGCACAGTACGGGTCTTGGCGCTACACCACCAACGCAGAGGCGCAAGTGAAGCGCAGGCATTGTATGAAGAAACTGAGGCCAGCATTGCTAACCGCGAGAAAGTGGCACAAGCACGTAAGCTCAATGCTCTGACCATGCCACATCCGGATCGGCGACCGGATAAAAAAGAGCGTCGCAATCTAATCAAATTTAAACAAGGCGAGCCTGAGTAAACTGCTTGCAGCCAGAAAGAGAGAAACCTATGTCTAATCACGATCAATCTAATCACGATCACTCTAATCATGATCAACTGCAACGCTACCTGTTCGCTAACCATGCTGTGCGTGGTGAACTGGTTTCAGTCAATGAAACCTACCAACAGATGCTCGCTAATCATGACTACCCTCCTGCGGTACAAAAACTGTTAGGTGAAATGTTGGTCGCGACCAGTCTGCTGACCGCGACCCTCAAATTTGACGGTGATATCACGGTGCAATTGCAAGGTGGGGAAGGCCCACTCTCACTGGCAGTGATTAACGGCAATAACCAGCAAGAAATGCGCGGTGTCGCCCGCTTTAAAGGTGAAATCAGTGATGAAAGTACGCTGCAAGAGATGATGGGCAATAGTGGCTATCTGGTCATAACCATCACACCGGCACAGGGTGAGCGCTATCAAGGTGTAGTGGCATTGGAAGGTGAGACTATCGCCGCCTGCCTGGAAAATTACTTTATGCAGTCAGAACAGTTACCTACCCGCCTGTTTATCCGCACCGGTAATGTGGAAGGTAAACCTGCCGCAGGCGGTATGCTGTTGCAAGTTCTACCCGCACAGGAGCGTAATGAAGATGAATTTGATCATCTCGCACAGCTTACTACCACTATCAAAGCTGAGGAGCTATTCACCCTGCCGGCCAATGAGGTGCTGTATCGTTTATATCATCAGGAAGAGGTGACACTTTACGAACCACAAAATGTCAGTTTCCGCTGTACCTGTTCTCGCGAACGTTGCGCCGATGCATTAGTGACGCTATCCGAAGATGACGTCAAAGAGATGCTGGAACAAGATGGCAATATTGATATGAATTGCGAGTATTGCGGTACTCACTACCTGTTTGATGCGGTCGATATTGCCACATTAAAAAGCGGTAACAGCCCTTCATCAGAACAAATTCATTAATTCTCGTAATACTTGGTTGGGTGCTGACTCGTGCCCAGCCATTTCTTCTGCCGTTTCATACTTGCGACAATCCGTGTCCTATCTCTCATAACCTAGCGAAAAGTAGGTCATATATTGAAATATTTGAACGCTATCGCTGTTAATCGGGGATGAGTAATTACAATCGCTGGTAGAAAATTGACGATCCAGGAGTTATGACATGAGTGTTAAAGGAATTACCCCGCAGGAGCTCGCCGCCTATGGCATCCATAACGTCAGCGAGATTGTTTACAACCCAAGCTATGATTTACTGTTCCAGGAAGAGACTAAACCCACACTCGAAGGATACGAGCGCGGAACCCTCACCAACACAGGAGCAATTGCGGTAGATACCGGTATCTTTACCGGCCGCTCACCAAAAGATAAATATATTGTCCGTGATGCTATCACCCAGGATACCGTGTGGTGGGCCGATCAGGGCAAAGGCAAGAATGATAATAAACCGCTAAGCCAAGAGACTTGGACTCACCTGAAAGGGTTGGTCACTAATCAACTGTCTGGGAAGCGCCTGTTTGTTGTTGACACATTCTGCGGTGCTAATGCCGATACCCGTCTGCAAGTTCGCTTTGTTACTGAAGTGGCCTGGCAAGCGCATTTCGTTAAAAACATGTTTATCCGCCCAACTGATGAAGAATTGGCCCATTTCGAGCCTGATTTTATCGTCATGAATGGCGCTAAATGCACTAACCCGAACTGGAAAGAGCAAGGTCTGAATTCAGAGAACTTTGTGGCCTTTAACCTGACAGAACGTATGCAGCTGATTGGCGGCACATGGTATGGCGGTGAAATGAAGAAAGGTATGTTCTCAATGATGAACTACCTGTTGCCACTGAAAGGCATTGCTTCTATGCACTGCTCGGCTAACGTCGGTGAAAAAGGCGATGTGGCTATCTTCTTCGGCTTGTCCGGTACCGGTAAAACCACCCTGTCCACTGATCCGAAACGCAAGTTGATCGGCGATGATGAACATGGTTGGGATGATGACGGCGTATTTAACTTTGAAGGTGGCTGCTATGCCAAAACCATCAAGTTATCCGAAGAAGCAGAACCCGATATTTATCATGCGATTAAGCGTGATGCATTGCTGGAGAATGTGGTAGTGCTACCAGATGGTACTGTTGATTTCAATGACGGTTCCAAAACTGAAAACACCCGTGTTTCTTACCCTATCTACCACATTGAAAATATTGTTAAGCCAGTCTCTAAAGCAGGTCATGCCACCAAGGTTATTTTCCTGACTGCTGATGCCTTTGGCGTATTACCGCCGGTATCTCGCCTGACGGCAAATCAAACCCAGTATCACTTCCTGTCTGGCTTTACAGCCAAACTGGCGGGTACTGAGCGCGGTGTCACTGAGCCAACACCAACCTTCTCTGCTTGTTTTGGTGCCGCATTCTTGTCACTGCATCCAACACAATATGCAGAAGTATTGGTTAAACGTATGCAAGCGGTGGGCGCTCAAGCTTATCTGGTCAACACTGGCTGGAATGGCACCGGCAAACGTATTTCCATCAAAGATACCCGAGCCATCATTGACGCCATTCTGAATGGTGAAATTGATAAAGCTGAAACCTTTACCCTGCCAATCTTCGATTTGGCCGTTCCGATGGCATTACCGGGCGTAGACCCCGCAATCCTCGACCCGCGCGATACTTACGCGGATGTCGCGCAGTGGCAGGAGAAAGCCGAAGATTTGGCGAAGCGTTTTACCACTAACTTCGATAAGTATACCGATACCCCAGCAGGGGCTGCGTTGGTTAGCGCAGGGCCAAAGATCTGATTTAGATTTGGTTTTGTAAGATGATAAAAGGGGCACATTTGTGTCCCTTTTTGTTTTTCGCAAATCAAGAATAGATTAAATCTGGCTTGGTGGTTTAGTTATCAGGTTCGGTTGTTGTTTGTTCGGTGCTCACTGAACAATTAATATTCAACAACCAAATCAGATCACACTACTGCTGGTGGCTTAGGTTTAACATCCAACGGCAACGGGATATAGGCCCGAATCCGTAATCCGCCCCGCTCGCTGGTGCCGATATCCAACGAACCGGCGTGCGCATCAATAATTCGCTGCACAATGGCCAACCCTAACCCGGTGCCACTGGTACTACGGGCACTATCGCCACGGACAAAAGGCTGGAACAAATGCTTCAAATCTTCCGGCTTAATACCCGGTCCATCATCTTCCACCTGGAACCAAGCCCGCTGTAGCTCTGTGCCACTGCTCACTTTTATCCAACCATTGCCGTAACGAGCAGCATTCACCACCATATTTGCCAGGGCGCGCTTGATCGATAATGGATGAATATCCACCATCACTTCGCCTTCACATAAATCCGTTTCAATCACTCGTTCATAGCCACTCTCAGCAGCAATCACTTCACCCAATACCGCATTAAGATCGCTCGGTTCGGTCGGCATCTCCTGCCCAGTGCGCAGATAATCAATAAACTGCTCGATAATGGCATTACACTCTTCAATGTCCTTATTGATTGACTCAGACAAATAGCCGTCGGCTTCACTCATCATTTCTGTCGCCAAACGGATACGGGTCAATGGCGTACGCAAGTCATGACTGACCCCCGCCATCAACAAGGTGCGGTCATCAGCCAGCAACTTCACGCCAGCCGCCATTTGGTTAAATGCCCGGGTGACAGAACGGACCTCAGAAGCACCATATTCGCGCAGCGGTGGCGGAATGATGCCCTTACCGACCTGCAAAGCCGCATGTTCCAGTTCAACCAAGGGTCGATTCTGAATACGGATAAACAGCCAGGCACCGCCAACTGCCAGTAACATGATGGCCAAGGTATAACGGAACAGCGGCGAGAAATCGCCCTGATGGATCTCGGTTAATGGCACCCTCACCCAAATATCTGGCGATAACCACGTTTTCAACCAGACAACGGGCGAGTTTTTATTCACTTCGACCCGAACATCGGTTGGCCCACCTAATTGCTGGGCCATTTGATCACTAAGAAACTTGTAATGCTGTGCCCAACGCAGGCCACTTTCCTCTGCCGCGGCATTGGTATAAAGCGAAATCCCCAATTCACGGTAAATCTCACGCCGAAACGCTGGCGGGACTTCAAGTAGCGTGCCATCTTCCAGTTGCAGCCGATCAGTCATCAGCATACGGACTTCATATGCCAATACTTTATTAAACTGCTGCAAACTGGGCAAAATGGCGAAATTCAGTACCACCAGATACGTCGTGACCAGGCTGACAAACAGCAAAGTCACAATCAGTAATAAGGTTCGGGCAAATGAGCTACGTGGAGAAAAGCGCCATCGCCTCATGCTTTACTGCCGTCCGGCACAAATACGTAGCCCAAGCCCCATACAGTTTGGATATAGCGTGGATGAGCTGGATCTTCTTCTACCATGCGGCGCAAACGTGAAATCTGTACGTCGATAGAACGTTCCATTGCACTGTATTCACGGCCACGAGCCAAATTCATCAGTTTATCGCGAGACAGTGGCTCACGCGGGTGACTGACTAACGCTTTCAGCACCGCAAACTCACCGCTGGTCAGTGGCATAGGTTCATCTTCACGGAACATCTCGCGGGTACCCAGGTTCAATTTGAACTTACCAAATGCAATCACCGCTTCTTCTTGTGAAGGGGCACCTGGAAGTTCGTTGGCCTGACGGCGTAGCACCGCGCGGATACGAGCCAGCAGTTCGCGTGGGTTAAATGGCTTTGGAATATAGTCATCGGCACCAATTTCCAGCCCGACGATACGGTCAACTTCTTCACCCTTGGCCGTCACCATAATGATCGGCATTGGGTTGCTTTGACTGCGCAGGCGGCGGCAGATAGACAGGCCATCTTCCCCCGGTAACATCAGGTCGAGCACCATCAGGTGGAAGGACTCACGAGTCAGCAAGCGATCCATCTGTTCCGCATTGGCAACACTGCGCACCTGGAAACCTTGTTCTGTCAGGTAACGTTCCAATAGCGCGCGTAGGCGCATATCGTCATCAACGACCAGAATCTTGTGATTCTCTTGCATTTTATTACTCCCAAAGGCCGTATTGCCTGAATCTGCACATTGTTAGAAAAACTCACTCTAACAGACAGCTATTTATGGTATACATTCTAGTCGAAATTGTTACAAAGCTTATTGTCAGGCTTAATTATCAACACTTTCATCAAATGGGCGGTAGCGAATCTCTAAAATCCAGTAAGTCGCCTCACCATTTGGTGTTTGAACCGTCACCTCATCATCGACCTGTTTACCTATCAAGGCTCGGGCCACCGGTGAATCGATAGAAATCCATTTTTTCGCCGGATCGAACTCATCTGGCCCCACCAAGCGGAAGATGCGCTGTTCTCCTGATTCATTTTCGACCCGAACCCAAGCACCAAAATAGACTTTCCCTTCCTGGCGCGGATCGGGATCAACAATTTTCAACACTTCAAGGCGTTTGGTCAGAAAGCGTACCCGACGATCAATTTCCCGCAGGCGCTTCTTACCGTAGATATATTCGGCATTTTCCGAACGATCACCCATAGCCGCGGCTTCAGACACCGCCTGAGTGACTACTGGCCGCTCTTCTCGCCATAGATAATGCAGTTCACGATCCAGTGCCTGCCAGCCTTCGCGGGTAATATAGTTACTTTTCGCCATACCGTTATCCACTTATTCCTTTGGCAGAAATGCCACTACTATACCTTAACCTTTTACCGATAAGTTCACGTTAGCTCAAGCTCAGCGACCACTCTACTGGCAATTTATCCGGGCAATCCGTATAACTATCTTCTGCCGTTTTTCCTACTCACTATCAAAATTGATATCAGACTTATGAATGAACAACTGAGCAGCATTATTGCAAGCGAAATACAGGCGCGACCAGAGCAAGTTATTGCCGCGATAAGCCTGCTGGATGAAGGTAATACCGTGCCCTTTATTTCACGGTATCGTAAGGAAGTTACCGGCGGGTTGGATGATACCCAGCTGCGCCAGTTGGAAAGCCGTTTGGGTTATCTGCGCGAACTTGAAGACAGACGCCAAACCATTCTTAAATCAATCG
>NZ_JBLWEX010000168.1:0-13116 GCF_048323875.1 Yersinia sp. LJYL362 | reverse complement strand
TATCCGAGATAGTGAAGGGCAGCAAATCCGCAGCACCAAAGCGGTCAGCAATATAGTCCCACTGGGTACACCAGGTGCCGTGACGATCGACGGGGGTGGAGAAATCAAACATCAGCATCTCGCTTATCAAGTCTCCCCTTCGCCCTTGAAACCGCAGGGTTGTTAGCTGCGCGTACTCACCCGAATCACTTACTTGTGTAAGCTCATCGGGATGAGTTTGCTGGCTGCCTACCTGCGACTCCAATGGCTTTGGGTAGAGTTTCTATGTAAATCATATCCAGGCAACGGTATTTAGCGAATTACCATCTTATGACATGGCAAATTGACCATTCCCTATCAGTGAGTCTAATTCATCTTTCACTGATTGCACTTGCGGGCCGATAACAACTTGAAGGTTGTGGTCATTGAGTTGAATGACACCAATGGCACGATTGGCTTTCAATGCCTCTTTATCCACTAAATTCATATCTTTAACCGACATGCGTAAGCGCGTAATACAGTTATCCAATGAGACAATATTATCGGCACCCCCCAGAGCCGCCAAAATAGCCGGGGAGTTATAGCCGGATTTACCGCTAACCGCGCCACTGGCTGCTTTTTCTGCATTGCTGCTGGCGGTGGTTTCATTCTCACGACCCGGTGTTTTGATATTGAAGTGCTGAATAGCAAAACGGAAAATACAGTAGTAAGCCACAAACCAGATCCCAGCCACGACCGGCACCCAGTACCATTTGGTCGCGGTGCCATGCAGAATGCCAAATACCACGAAGTCAATGATATTACCGTCAGTATTCCCGATGGTCACCCCCAATAACGCCATCACCGTAAAGCCCAGCCCTGTCAGGATGGCATGGATCAAATACAGGAACGGGGCAACAAACAGGAACAGGAATTCAATCGGTTCAGTGGTGCCGCCGATAACACAAGCAACGACACCCGAAATCAACAACCCTTTAATTTTATGGCGATTTTCTGGCTTAGCGCAATGATACATTGCCAGTGCCGCACCTGGCAGGCCGCCGAGGAACGCGGGCATTTTACCTTGCGACAGGAAGCGAGTGGCACTTTCAGAGAAACCTGTGGTGGTAGGGCAAGATAATTGCGCCTGGAAAATGGTTAAAGCGCCGCTCACACTATGACCGCACACATCCATGGTGCCGCCCGCTTCGGTGAAGCGGATTAATGCCACTAAGATATGATGCAGGCCAAATGGCAGTAATAAGCGCTCGCCGCTGCCGAAAATCATCGGCCCGAACAGGCCAGCACCGTTAATCAAACGGCCTAAACCATTGATACCCGCCGCAAACCAAGGCCAGATCAGCGGGATCAACAAACCGACCAATCCGAGCACCACGGTGGTGACAATCGGCACGAAACGGGTGCCACCAAAGAAGGCTAATGCATCAGGTAAGCGAATGGTATTGAAGCGTTCATGCAGTAAATAAACAATGATCCCGACAATCACCGCGCCTAAAATACCGGTATCGATGGACTGGATGCCCAATATATTCTGGATGTTATGTGTTTTCAGCACCAGTGGATCAGTTGTCGGTAATACGCCGCTGGTGGTCAGGTAAAAGTTAGTGGCCAGATTCAGTACGGCAAAACCAACGAAACCGGAGAATGCTGCCACCCCTTTGTTTTCACGCGCCATACCCAGTGGGATCGCGATGGCAAACATCACCGGCAAGAAGCTAAAGGCAAATGAACCAACCTTACTCATCCAGGTAAACAGTAGCTGGAAGGCCGGGTGACCAATAAAGGGTAATAAGGTGATGACATCTTTACTGCTAAGCGAACTGCCGATACCTAGCATGATCCCGCAGAAGGAGAGCAAGGCGACCGGTAGCATGAAGGTTTTCCCTAAACTCTGGAAAAACTCCCACAGCGTAATTTTTTGTTTTTTTGCCGCTGACATAGTGACTCCTGTACTGATACACCTGATGTTAAAAGATTGATGGATAATGGCGACTATTTCGCCTCCCTGTCTGGAGGTAAAATAAGATAAAACGTTTAACCCAGATAATATGAGTGATAAGTCACAATTACTGATCCTATTTCTGTATTAGAGTAAATCATCAGATTAAACGTTTAACTTGGCTTATTTTTTGGCATGACAACTAAAAAAACGACAATCACCGATGTTGCTAAATTGGCTGGTGTCTCTGTGGCGACAGTCTCGTTAGCGATCAGTGGCAAAGGGCGTATCTCTCCGGCGACAGCCGGCCGGGTTAATCAGGCAATTGGACAATTAGGTTATGTCCGTAACCGTCAAGCGGCACAATTACGCGGCGGGGAGTCCGGTGTTATTGGCTTGATTGTGCGTGATATTGGCGATCCTTTTTATGCAGAAATGACCGCGGGACTCAGTGAGGCGATTGAAGCCGAGGGGAAATTGCTGTTCCTGACGCAAAGTGGCCATGAGGGGAAGGGATTATTGCGGTGTTTTGACACGCTGATTGATCAAGGTGTCGATGGCTTGGTGCTGGGGGGCGGGGCCAAGCGGGAAATGGGACTACGAGAAAAGGCTGCTGAGCATGATATTCCGCTGATTTGTGCTGCCCGCTCCCATGTGCTGGACGGCGTCGATGTGGTGCGTCCTGATAATATGCAAGCGGCTAAAATGGCGACGGAGTTTCTGATTGGCCGTGGTCATCGGCAAATTGCCTATCTTGGTGGACATTCACACTCGCTGACGCGAGCTGAACGGCTCGGGGGATTTTGTGCCACTTTAGTGCAATATGGGCTACCGTTTCGTTCGGAATGGGTGGTTGAATGTGATGGTCAGCAACAAGCGGCGGCAGATGCAGCGGAAGCGCTGTTACGGCATCACCCGAATGTCAGCGCGATTGTGTGCCATCAAGCGTCCGTCGCATTAGGCGCCTATTTTGGTATTTTACGCACGGGCAGGACGATTGGCAGTGCGGGGGTCGATACTTATCTCGATCAGCAAGTGGCGTTAATCGGTTTTGGTGATGTGCCCGCAGCCGAGCTGACTGAGCCGCCATTAACCTTTATCACCAGTTCTGCCCGAGAGATTGGCTACAGCGCTGGGCAGCGGTTACTCCAGCGTATCGCCGGGGTAGATTTACAACTGCAAAATGTGATATTACCGCCGGTGATGATCCGCCGAGGATCGGCCTGATCAGGCGGGATAAAAAAACGGAGCCATTAGGCTCCGTTTCTTATGATTTAAACATCTTATATTTATTGTGCTGGTACTGCTGGTGCTGCTTCTGGTGCGACGGGCGCATCTTCAGATTCAGTGCCGGTATCTTCTTCAGTAGGCGCACCACCGAACATACCAAACAGGCCAACGAATTCTTGCAGTGACATTTTCTGACCATTCAAATCGACCTGGTTATCAGCAAAGTGGAAGCTGCTGCTGATAACATCATCTTTAGTGGTGGTCAGTTTAAACATCTGGCCCATGGCCGCAATACCCTGAACTTGCTGCTGTGCCAGTTTTTGTGCTTCTTCTGGATTATAGCCTTGCAGACGAGCGGCCTGAGTTGTCAGCTCAGTGGCCATAGCCATTGGGATAGTCAATGTTGCATCGAGCTTTTTCACTGATTGCGCCAGCATCGGCTCGCTGCCTGCTTTCGCTTGCGCCGGGTCCGTCAGCGCGATATTCAGCGTGAAGGTACTTTCGCCTTTGGCATTTTTCCAGCTCAGTGGCGCAATGCTCATGGTCGGGTTGCCTTTCAGCAAAGCCGGCAAGTTAGCTATCAGCATTTCGGTCATTTGCTCTTGATAAGCCACGGGATCGAGGTTTTCACCCGCCTGAACCGCTTTCAGTACTTGCTGATTATAGGCATTGGTAAACTGCTTCAAGCTTTGACCGTCAAGTTTGTCGAAGGCGAAGGCTAATTTACCGGAGCCGAAGTCATTATCCTGAATTTTTAATGCGTCCAGGGTGTAAGTCAGCTTGCCGTTCAAGTCTTTATCGGTTTCGCCTAATTCAGTATTCAGGTTAAAGCCCACCAGTGTTGCGGTGTCTTTTCCATCAATACTGAGGCCAATTTGTTTGATCCCCAGTTGTTGGGAGCCAATGCTGAGATCAAACTTGCCGATGTTGGTATTACTTTTGATGACCAAACCTTGTAGGCTAAATTGCTCAACTTGATCCCACTGATTTTTGCTGGCGAAAATCAGGCTATCACTTGAACCACTCATTTTCACATCACGCAGATCGCGGGAGACATCAGCATCAATTTTCGCCCCCGAGAATTTCATGCTGGTGGCGTTCTGCTGATAAACAAGAGGAATAAACGTAATGGCAGAAGAGGTATCACCGCTGTATGAAATGCGCGAATCGGCAGTAAACGGTGATTGACCTTTAGTGATGTCAAACAGTTTTTTCAATGCAGGGGTATTCGCAAGCTCGGTATGGACCGACGCCATGCTCGGGATCAGATTGAATTTTTTTAGCTGCGCCAATGGGAAAGGGCCGTGATCGATAGTTTCGATGAAGGCGACCTCATCACCCTCTTTCAAGGCTTTTTCACCTGCGACGCTGCTATCTGCTTGCAACACATAGCGAACCTGGCTACTGAACAGGCCACGTTGGTAATCTTTATAAGCGAACTTCACACCGGCTTTCGGCAGCAAGGTTCTTATCTGGTCATTGGCGTTGTTAACCAATTCGCCCATACGTTGTTCAATCAATTTGCCGGTATACCATGAGGCCCCAGTCCATGCTGCGCCAAGTACGACTATGACGCTGACAGCCACTAACGATTTTTTCATTGTTCTGTTCATCCTTTTCTAATACACCAAACAAATTAATATAGGCCTAGATTAACCATTCACAAATATTATTGCGACGATAACGACTTATTGCGCTGGTGAAATTTAACCATCGCAGCCTTAAAAGGCCAGCAATAGACAACAAAATGAGTGACTTCGTTCACCCTGCGTTGTAAACACGGGCAATCGAGCCTATTCCGTGGACGGTGATTGGCGATTCATTCGCCGCAATGAAACAGGACTCACCGGGTTGCAAGGTGATTTCTTGCTGCTGCTTTTTCAATATCGCCTGACCTTGAACACAAAATACAATGGCCGCACTGTGTTGCGCCAAGACCTGTGGCTCTGGCGTGACTGTATGCAGTGAAAAAGCAAAGTCCTCGACAGGGATGGGGAATACCCACTCGTTGCCTTGCTGTTGAGGCGTGGTCAGCAAAGTAGCGGCAGGTTTCGGAATAAATTGCAGGTTAGCCATTAATTCAGGGATATCGATGAACTTCGGGGTCAATCCCGCGCGTAATACGTTATCCGAATTTGCCATCACCTCCAGCGCCACGCCGTTAAGATAGGCATGCGGGGTTTCAGCATACAAGAACATAGCTTCACCCGGTTGCAGAGTGACCACATTAAGCAACAACGGGGAGAACAAACCGCTGTCATCCGGGTAGAAACGCGCAATACTGCGAATAGTATCCCACGGCTCACCCAATTGATTATTCAGTGCCGCTTTCAATATCCCCAAAGCACGCGTTTTCTCTTCGCCCGCCATACTCAGCAAACTGGCAAATAAAGTGGCTAAATGTGCGGTGTCAGGGTCGCGCAGAAAAGCCGCGATATCCGGATGAGCTGAGGATAATGGCTGGAGCAGGGCCGCAATATCATCCAAAGTACGGAAACCATTCATGGCCTGGAAAGGTGTTAGGGCATAAACCAACTCAGGCTTATGGTTCGCATCTTTGTAATTTCGCTCGGCAGCATCCAGCGGGATACCGGCCTGATTCTCTTTGGCAAAGCCAATTTCTGCTGCCGCCTTACTGGGATGCACCTGAATCGATAAGGGCTGGGCGGCACACAGCACTTTGAATAGGAAGGGCAATTCACCAAAACGTTTAAAAACGTCATGACCTAAAGTGGCATCCGGGTTTTTCTCAATCACATCGCGCAAGGAATGCCACTGGCCGCTGGCATCTGCCACTTCAGAACTGCTTTTGGGATGCGCACCCATCCATAATTCAGCCATCGGTTTAGCTTGAGGATTAGGTATGCCGTAAAGCTCGGTAAGCGCATCGGTGCTGCCCCAGGCGTAGTTTTGTACTGCATTCTTCATTTTTTGCATAGTGGTCATCTGCCGTTGAATCTGGCGAAATTCATCGCCCTGATAAAAATCGTCCCTTAGTAAACAATGGGGCCAGAGGGGTTGCAAGTGGTAATGCAATTCGTCTTATAACCGAATATAACTAAATGAGAGAAATGCGAATCAATCGCATAATGGTGGCGATAAATATGCCATCATATACCGGTCATACTACAACCTTCTATTCATATGCTAAGGAGACAGTGATGGTGACCACCCGCAGTGAAAAGGACTCAATGGGGCCTATCGATGTACCGGCCAGTCAATTATGGGGCGCACAAACCCAGCGCTCACTAGAGCATTTTCGTATTTCACAAGAGAAAATGCCGGCGGCACTGATTTATGCGTTGGCATTGACCAAACGCGCCGCAGCCAAGGTCAATAGCGATTTGGGCTTACTCCCCGCTGAGCGGGCAAAGGCGATTATGCGTGCGGCTGATGAGGTCTTGAATGGCAAACATGCGAGCGAGTTCCCGCTCTCTATTTGGCAAACCGGCTCCGGCACGCAAACCAATATGAATATGAATGAGGTGTTGGCCAATCGGGCCAGCGAACTGTTAGGGGGCGAACGAGGTAATGATCGTCTGGTTCACCCTAATGATGATGTGAATAAAAGCCAAAGTTCAAATGATGTATTCCCAACAGCAATGCATGTCGCCGCAGTTATTGGGTTAAGAGAGCATCTATTACCCGAGCTGAAAGTATTGCAACAGACCCTCGCTGACAAAGCCGAAGCCTATCGCGACATCGTCAAGATTGGCCGGACGCATTTACAAGACGCCACGCCGCTGACGCTGGGGCAGGAGATTTCGGGCTGGGTGGCGATGTTGGCCCACAGCGTAAAGCATATTGAAGCCACTATTCCTCATCTGTGTGAGCTGGCGTTGGGCGGCACTGCCGTTGGGACGGGGCTGAATACTCATCCGGAATATGCGGTGCGTGTCGCCCATGAGATTGCCGAATTGTCAGAGCACCCCTTTGTTACCGCGCCTAATAAATTTGAGGCATTAGCTACTTGCGATGCCTTAGTGCACGGTCACGGCGCATTGAAAGGTTTAGCGGCCTCGCTGATGAAAATTGCTAATGATGTGCGCTGGTTATCCTCTGGCCCCCGCAGTGGCATTGGCGAGATCTCTATTCCTGAGAATGAACCAGGCAGTTCTATCATGCCGGGTAAGGTCAATCCGACACAATGTGAAGCGATGACCATGTTATGTGCGCAGGTGATGGGTAACGACGTGGCGGTCAATATTGGTGGGGCGTCTGGTAACTTTGAACTGAACGTATTCCGCCCGCTGGTGATTCATAACTTCCTGCAATCTATTCGTCTGCTCGCCGACGGTATGCGCGGTTTTAATACACATTGTGCGCTGGGCATTGAGCCTAATCGTGACCGTATTACCCAGCTCCTGAATGAATCGCTGATGTTAGTTACTGCGCTGAATACTCATATTGGCTATGACAAAGCGGCTGAGATTGCCAAGAAAGCCCATAAAGAGGGGCTCACCCTCAAAGCGGCAGCTCTGAAGCTAGGTTATGTTACTGATGAGCAGTTTGATCAATGGGTTAAACCAGAGGATATGGTGGGAAGCATGAAATAACCGCCATTCCCCTACGCAGACCGTGCCGGGCTCTCTCTCCGGCACGGTGCCTGGTGGCATTATAATATCAGGATGTAATAAGCGTGATAATTAAAACGGGCAAATGCAACTCTTAAGAAAGAAGAAATCATTTTTTTCAGGTGGTTTTCTTTTCCATTTTCAGTCTAGAATAATATCTTGTTATTTTTGTTTGATATATATATCAATAATGTATTTTAATTTGAGTCGCTATTTATTCGCGTGGCGACTTATTGGCATAACAATTTATGTGCGCAAATAGTCTTATTGATAAGAGCTGTTTGCAGGTGAACCGCCATGTGGTTATAGATAAGGTGGTTTATATTTATTAAGGTGTTGTTTCGATTCGACCGGAGTTTATGTTATGGAAGATAAAAAAAGTAGCCCTCTAGATAAAACTGGTTTGACTGTTAATTCACTCAGTGAAATATCGCTTATTTCTATAATGGAAAAAGCGAGCATTCCTTGGGCGATAAAAGATAATAAATCTCAATTTGTTTATTTAAATGAATCTTGTCTTGATTTGTTTGATATTCAGCCCGGCTTTGATTTCGAAGGGCGCTTAGATGAGGAGATGCCATGCTCGTGGTCTGAGTATAGTGATGATTTCAAAGCTCACGATAGAAAGGCAGAGCAAAGCAGAGAGGGGGCGGAGATCATTGTCACGTCGCCTTTTGGCCGTGAAAGGATTCTTTCACCGTGGTACTTCCCAAAATTCCCTATTTATAACCAAAATGGGGACGTGTTAGGGACTGTTTTTTTTGGTAAAAAGTTTAATTTTATTTCTGTATGTGATTTTTTTAAAAGTTTAAAACCTTCGGTGATAACCCTAACTCCGCCGGTAGATGATTTCTCAGAAAAAGAACTTGATATTATATTTTATGCCATTCAAAAAATGAGCGCAAAAGAAATAGCAGCAAAACTATTTTTATCAAATAGAACTATTGAAAATCGGTTAAGATTTATTTATGACAAAGTGGGGTGTCACTGTTTAAAAGAGTTGATTGAATATTGTCATGCGTCGGGTTTGAGTCACTATGTCCCGAAGAAAGTGCTACGTGAAGGGGTTAATTTCTTCTGGTGATAGCGTCGCTTATGAATAAAAATCACCAGGAGAACCGTAATATTATAGGTTCTATTAGAATAAATGACTAGCTTAGATTTTTTATCTATATATCGACATATAAATGTAACCTGGGTACCAACAGCTGTAATGGTTTGGCATCAGGCTTATATTTATGTTTAATTTGATCGGCATCATAATCCGTTAATTCGCCTAACTTAGGTAATTCGGCTGCCGACTCAACGTGGCAAAATGCAATCAAAGGCATCGGGCAGGGGTGTTGGACTTGTTTCTGCTGTTCTTGGTACCAGACTCGCGCAATGGGCTGTACTTTTACCGGGCGTTTGATCTTTAAACGCGCGTTTTCAGGCAGTTGCTTCACATCATTAATTTCTTGGCTAATCAAATCCACCCATTGCTCACGGGTAAAGGGGGGAACGGCGCGGCCAGCATTGAGGCTTTTGTTTAATTGCGCCAGGATGTCTTCGCGTGTGACATTCTTAATAATATGTTTATTAGCCCAACCAAAGCGCACTGAACTGGGATTTATCAGCGGCGTAATAGTGCGATAGGTATTTAGCGTGATCAGCCCATGTAAGTGGGTGTGGACAAACTCGAAACGTTGTTCACTCGGCAGGCCCGATTCAACGGTAATAATATGTTCCAACTCTATTTTCAATTGATTAATGTATTGGATGCTTTTTTGACAAACCGTTAATTGGCACTCCGTCACCGAAAAACAGAGAACACCCGGGAGGCGGAGGGCGGCTTTACTGCTGACATTTTGACCTTGGTGATGAATAAATAGCCGTTGATAATGCTGTAAAGCCAGATCTCGCGCTGGGGTTCCCACGGTGGCCCTTACGGGGATATGCGTTATCGGTTGATGCTCCGTGCCTTTCTCTATTTCGGGCAAGGAAAAAACTCGCGCCGCCAGCAGAGGTAAGTCTTGGAGCTGCTGGTGGAGCGCCTGCAATTCAGCCTCTAACGAAGTAAAGCGGTTATTCAGTCGGTCTATCAAATCATACTTATTCATCATCTTTTCTGATAACAACTATTTTAGTTACAACATACACTATGTTATATCAGTAAAAAGACGCATCTGAAAGCCCGACGTTATCTGCAAATACAAAGTTCTCTGGCAATAAACTGATGTAAGCAGAATAAAAAAATTATCGGCATCATCAGGGAGTGGGGCTGGTGAAATATTATTCTATTTGCGGGCAACAGCGGAAGCCGGAATTTCCGCGGTGCAAAGGCGACAACATTCGAACCCGTCTGCACGACAACTTACACCTGCTATTCGTGCTGTTGTCCGACTGCTGTCGCGATTTTATCCGGAAAAGCCCCTACAGCGTGATCTCGCGACTGTGACCTATTTGTTGGCCAACCAGGGAGACGTCGTGCTCCAGAAAATGATATCTGCACCGAGATAATCTTCTGCGAATTGCACAAACTCATCCTTACTAAATGGCTGACCTGTATTAGGATTCCTGTAAGTCAAGGTCGGCTCCTGTACTGCCATGGCAATAAGTGCCAGCTTGCCTTTGTATTTATTGAAGAACGGATATGAGTTCTTCATTTGCGCCTTGCGGTTGGGGACAATATCCGGGCCACCAAGTCCAATATTATTGGCACTGGCAAACTCAAACAGTCGGCCCATATAATTGTGGTCGTTGTTCCATTCGCACGGCCAGAAGTTTACATATTGTACTACATGTGATTTGGTGAATACCTTTCGCGCAAAGGTGAGATTTTCCATTTCTCCGGCGAAATAGTTATCGCAGGAGAATCCTTTGGGTAGCTTTTTATTATCAAGATCAATGGCTGTTTCGGGTAAGTTAACACCATACACTTGACCATCGAAACGTTCGGCAATCGCTGCCAACAAAGCCTGATAACGTTGGCGCACAGCAGGATCCCATTGCCGAGCCACCCAACCCGCCCCAATCGGTTTCCCTTCGCCAGGATTATCAAATTGTGGCGATATCCCTCCGCCATATTTGGCGTCATTCATCAGATAATCAGGAACATATCGGGCATCTTGTTCGAAAAACCGGTCCTGAATTTGGATAAAGAGCTTTTTATTGGCTCCCTTGAGGTGAGCCAGATCCTTCTCAATCTGTGAGAAGTCGTATTTGTTCTGCTCCGGTTCGAGCGAACGCCAATTATAAACGATCTGCGCACCGCCAATATCGCTACGCGCCATAATGACAGACACTGCTTCGAGGTCACCAGAGCTGGTATAGATAAAGTTTTCTGGCATTTTAGCTAATACAGGCAGCGTCGCAGCAAGCAGTGTTATTGCAACAATAAGCCTAATCCTTATGGCCATGAGATTGTCCTTTTTTGACGGTTCAGTGCAGGTCAATATACAGAGATATTAAATTTAAATATATTCTTCATTGATTGAAGTCGCGGTGAGAACCTTTTAAACAGCGCCACAGGGAAGGGGTATTGCGGAATCTCGCTAATAATAATGTCTCTGCTCAGCAGCGCTCAGAATAACTGTCGATTATTTTTATCCATTTAGTCTTAGGAATAAAAAAAGGCTAACCGGCAGATAAGTGCCTGTTAGCCAGTATACCCGTCATCTGTCAAGTTGCAGATGCAATCTATGGGGAATAGTGATCACTCAGAATATCAGGACAGTGCTTTCGCTTTGAGCTGCTGATATTCGCTTTCAGTGATAGTCCCTTCATCCAATAATTTTTTAGCATCAGAAATCTGCTCAGCAGGCGATTTACCTGCCACATGCCGGATATACTCATTAGTATCAGAAACTGATTTTTGCACTGAAGCCCGATAGCGCTGAGCCATACCTTTGCCGCGAGTAATAAGGTACACAAGGGAGGTGAGTAACGGGATAAACAGCAAGAACAAGATCCAAATTGCTTTATAAAAGCCACCAAGCTCATGATCTCTGAAGAGGTCGGAAATGACCTGGAACAAAATCAGTAAGTATGCGATGAAAAAGAAAATTGAAAATGTTGTCGCCAGTATGTCCCAAAGCGTAAGAAAGTGAGTTGTCATATATTCTCCTGACATTAAATAAATTAAGGAAATCTCTCGTCATAAATCCCTTAATACATTAGAGACTTAATTTATATTTCAAGCAACAGTCACCTAAAATCGCTAGATTCGCCTTAATAATAGGTACATAGCGGAGAGGACGTCAAATTGTAATGTGACGTCACATCGACTTTATCTAATTTCAGGTTAAATTTTGGCCGCTTCAGGTAATTTTCGTAATCGCTGCCCGACAGATAAAGCAAGCAGCAACAGGGTGGCGATAAATGAAACCACGCCGACCCAACCTAAATGAAGCCAGAAAATACCGCCTAATGTGCCCGCAACACTCGAACCCGCATAATAACAAAATAGATAAAGTGAAGAGGCCTGTGCTTTAGCGCGGCGAGCACGGCGGCCAATCCAACTGCTGGCAACAGAATGCGCCGCAAAGAAGCCAGCGGTAAATATCATCATGCCGATAAAAATGATTATCACAGGAGAGAACACAGTCATAATAACCCCAATTAACATCATGGCGATTGCCGCCATTAATACCGGCCCCCGACCATAGCGAGTGGTCAATGCCCCCGCTTTGGGTGAACTATATGAGCCAGTCAAATATACTATTGATAATAAACCCACCACCGCCTGGCTGAGAGTATAAGGCGGTGCCAGCAAACGATAACCGATGTAATTAAACAAAGTGACAAAGCTACCCATGATTAAAAAACCTTCGGCAAACAGCAGTGGTAAGCCCGAATCACGCCAGTGCAGTTTGAAATTGATCATTAACGTTCTGGGTCGTAAGGATGTGGGGCGAAAATGCTTTGAGGCCGGAAGAATACGCCAGAACATCCCCGCGGCGGCCAACGCAAATAGACCAATCACCGCCAGAGCGATACGCCAGGAAAAAAAGTCACTCAACACCCCAGTGATTAAACGCCCACTCATCCCACCTATCGAGTTCCCGCTGATATACAGCCCCATAGAGAGCGCCACAAAACTGGGGTGAATTTCTTCACTGAGATAGGTCATCGCCACGGCAGCAACGCCGCTCAGGGAGAGACCAATCAATGCCCGCATCAGTAAAATCCCATGCCAACTGGTCATAAAAGAACAAATTAAGGTGCAGATGGCGGCCAGCATCAGCGCGACAACCATAACGGATTTACGACCAATGGCATCAGAAAGAGGGCCAGTAAACATCAGGCCAAAAGCCAGCATTCCGGTGGCGGTTGAAAGCGATAAGCTGCTGCTCGCCGGTGAGATAGTAAAGTCTTGTGATAACAACGGCAGGATTGGCTGCACGCAATAAAGCA
>NZ_JBLWEX010000167.1:0-13063 GCF_048323875.1 Yersinia sp. LJYL362 | reverse complement strand
AGGCTGAACAAGATTGCTGAGATAGCAATAAGACCCATGATGACCACGAATACGTTGCTTACTTTACCGCTGTATTTACGCATCGCCGGAACTTTATGGATGGCGTACATTGGCATCAGGAACAATAACATCGCGATGATTGGGCCACCCAGAGTTTCAATCATGCCCAGAATGCTTGGGTTCATGGTTGCGACTATCCAGGTGGTGACCAGCATGAACAGTGCAGTAATGCGGTTCAGTTTATCATGATTGATCTCTTTGCCTTTGCTGCGCAAAGATTTGATCATCATGCCATTGAAGCCTTCACGTGCGCCCAAATAGTGGCCCAGGAAAGATTTGGTGATAGCGATAAAGGCAATAACCGGTGCCATGTAGGCAATCATTGGGGTATTAAAGTGGTTAGCCAGGTAAGACAGAATAGAGATATTCTGGCTTTTCGCTTCTGCTAAGTCAGCAGGAGACAAGCTCAGGACGCAGCTGAATACGAAGAACATCACGGTAACAACCATCATGATGTGTGCGAAAGCTAAAATGCGGGAGCATTTTTTCTCAGCATCAACACCATATTCTTCGCGTTTTGCTACTGCAAAGGCAGAGATGATTGGGGAGTGGTTGAATGAGAACACCATCACCGGAATGACCAGCCACAGCGTCATCCATAGACCACTACCGGTACCATTGCCATCGATGGAAACGTGTTCGAAGATAGCACTTGACCAGTTAGGAATTAAGTAAACAGCCAGCAGCATGAGGACTGCAACAAATGGGAATACCAGAATACTCATTGCTTTCACAATGGCATGCTCACCAAAACGCACGATAGTCATCAGGCCGATGATAAGGATCAGCGACAGAATGGCACGTGGTGGGGATGGCAGATGCATCTGATGAGTAATAAAGCTATCAACGGTGTTGGTAATCGCGACACTGTAGACCAACAAAATTGGGTAGATAGCGAAGAAGTAAAGCAGGGTAATCAATTTACCCGCGCCTTGACCAAAATGCTCTTCAACCACTTCAGTGATATCTTCTCCCGGATTTTTACCTGACAGCACAAAACGGCACAGGCCGCGGTGCGCATAGAAAGTCATTGGGAAAGCAATAATAGCCATAACGATAAGAGGTAGCAGGCCACCGATACCCGCATTGATTGGCAGGAACAATACACCTGCGCCGATTGCTGTACCGTACAGACCCAACATCCACATGGTGTCACTTTTACGCCATGTGCTTGATGAAGTTTTTCCCGAGGAGGCAATAGTGCCCGTTTGCGTAGTGTCCATGAAAAATCTCCAATGTGAACACGTTAATTTAAAATTAAGAGCCGAAAGTTAAGTGCCTGTAATGCCTTATTTAGCGACGTTATCAGGCGAAAAATTCAGTCAAAACGATTTGTTTAAAGTTGGTGCCCTGGTTATTACTTTGGTGTCGTGGTTGTAATTTATACCCGTCATACTTCAAGCTGCATATGCGTTAGCTACACTCAATAACCCGAACCACTTACTTGTGTAAGCTTATCGCGATTATCTCGCTTGCCGCCTTTCTGCAACTCGAATTATTTTGGGTCTATACCTAAACAATAAAGTGCAAAATTTAACCGATTTTAAGTGAGCAAATTCGCTTTATCGGATATTTTTGTTGTTCTGAGAAGAACACTAGTTTTTGCTGGCGGCAAGATAGCGATTTGCAGTGAAAACTACCGTGATCATGCTCGCAAATGCTCAATAAACTCGCCTCCAGTGTTTTGTTGCGTATTTACAGCTGCTTGTTATGTGAATGTTTAAACTCATCAATAAGATTAATAAAAAGACGCGCCTTACTGTTGACCAATAAACAAACAACTCTTTTTTATCTCCTCATTCTTGATGGGCAATATATTTTAACCACGCCCATGAATCTAGTGAAAATCAAGTTTTTCACTGATTTGTTGATGAATATCATTAATGTAAAATAATCGATATAATTTAATTGGCTGAAATATAACGAATTTATTTTTTATTGAGGATAAGGAGACATGACTGGAAATGATGGCACGATAAACAATGAAATAAGAAATGAACAATAGTTCACATTGCTAGACTGAATAAGTCAGAGGGTGATTATTGGTGATGTACGGTTTATTTGTCATATAAAAAATGACAATTTGTAATTTGTCAGACAATAAACTAACGCTATTCTTTTACTCGAACCCATTAAAACAACCTCAAATGTTAAATTAATTTACTCTTAACCCAAATATAAATGGATATTAATTCGACAATGGAATCGTGTTTTAAATTTAGCATGGATAAAAGCACCATTAAGCCACAAATTAAATATGGTTATTTACCGTCAGAGTATTTTGCTTAAATATAATCCATTTTTTATCTGATATAGGTGAAGGCATTATCCACTGAGTATTTTTTGAACTAGGATTTCTACTATGCAATCAAGTGTGTCAGCCATTATGGATAACATTAAAGAGAAAGGGTATCTTGCCCGTTATACTCGTCATACTTCAAGCTGCATGTGCGTTGGCTACGTTCAATTACCCGAATCACTTACGAGAGTAAGCTCATCGGGGTTAATGAGCCTCATCCTGGAGGCTCACCCTGCGGGCTAGCATAAATGCTGTTCAAATCGGTTCCCGACCGATTTGTCTCTCTCTTGCCGCCTTCCTGCAACTCGAATTACTTAGAGTATATAAGGGGAGAAAGAAGCTAACAGTAGATTTTAATATGGTGTTGTAAAAAGAACTGGCTGAATTCGCTATCCGGCTGACGGTTGGTCACAATAGCATCAAAAAGTGTTAACGCACCAATACTGGCAGGCTTTATTTTGCCGAATTTACTGTGATCAGCGACCAGGATTTTATGCTGAGATTTGGCAATAGCACGGTGTTTCAACAAGATCTCATCAAAGTTGAAACAGGTGGCACCATACTCAATAGAGACGCCAGCGGCAGAGATAAACGCTTTGTTTGGGCAAGCATTATCCAGCTCATTATGCTGGCTGATAGGGGTGAAAATGTAGTTGTTGGGTTTGAATTCACCCCCACACAAAATAACTTTGCAATTGGGTTTGTCTTGTAGGGACAGGAAGGTGTTGAGGGAGTAGCAGATAGCAGTAAATGACAGTTCTTCATCTATCTCATCGATTATTGAAGGAATTGTGGTGCCACAGTCAAAAAAAACGGTGTCATTTTCCGCAATAAGACGCGCCGCTAACTGACCAATTAGGCGCTTTTCTTCCACCTGCTTGGCTTGTTGGTCGGATACAAAATAGTTATTGGCATTGTTACTTTTGGGGTCCATCACCACATAACCGCCAAGTAAAATGACGGAAGTTGGCTCAGCACTCAGATCTCGCCGAATGGTCATTTCAGAAACACGCAATAGATTGGCTGCGTCTTTTAGATGGATTTTGTCGGAGCGCTTAAGGGCCTGAGTAAGTTTATTGATACGTTCTGCACGGCGAGTTTCCATAAGCTATCCCTGACGAGTTATTTTTAACAACCATGTACCGTAAAATGAAAAGAGTAAAATAAAAAGCGCAAAACAAAGAGTGCAAACAGTACATGGAATAAGTAAGCCCGGCAATCACCGGGCTTCAGACTGCTGATAAACCCCAAAGACTCGATCTTGCAAGGTGAGGAGAGGTAGAAGAGTAAAGCGTCCGCGCCAAGGAGGGCGCGGCTCGAGCCTACAAGGATGCGTGTTTCTAAAAAAGAAATACGGCGTCTTTACGATCTACCTGTTTTCACCGATACGAGCACTTTGTCATTAACCTCAAGCCCGGTAATAACCGGGCTTATACCCATCATCTTTCAAGTTACTGGCGCGGGTTACTCGCCATTGTGCAGCTTGAAATCTATTGGATATTTAATAAGTTAGTAACTAGACGCCGAGGCTTGCTGGCCTGAAACGATAACAACCCCAGAACTGGTGCCAATACGTGTTGCCCCGGCATTAATCATTGTTTCTGCTGTCGCTTGGTCACGAACCGCACCAGAGGCTTTAACACCCATTTTCTGGCCTACTGTGGCACGCATCAATTTGACATGCTCTTCTTTCGCGCCGCCAGTGCTGAAACCTGTTGAGGTTTTAACAAAAGCGACGTCAAGCTCACGGCACATTTCACAAACTTGTACAATCTGTATATCGCTAAGTAGGCAGGTTTCTAATATTACCTTCAACGGCGTGGAGGCGCAATTATCGCGCACGGCCTTGATGTCCGCTTTAACTTCTGCGATTTTGCCACTTTTCAACCAGCCAACATTGATAACCATATCAATCTCTTGTGCGCCAGCGTTGATAGCTGCCTGGGCTTCAAAGGCTTTTGCTTCGGTCAAGCCAGCACCCAGCGGGAAACCGATGACTGAACACACTTTAACCGAGGTGCCTGCTAACTGCTGTGCAGCAACGGGTACATACCCAGAGTTAACACATACCGCATAAAAATGATGCTGTTTGGCTTCTTCGCACAGCTTAATAATTTGCTCTTCGGTGGCATCCATTGCCAGTAGGGTATGGTCA
The DNA here is from genome assembly GCF_048323875.1 of Yersinia sp. LJYL362. Classification (NCBI taxonomy): domain Bacteria; kingdom Pseudomonadati; phylum Pseudomonadota; class Gammaproteobacteria; order Enterobacterales; family Yersiniaceae; genus Yersinia; species Yersinia sp. LJYL362. The sequence continues at coordinate 8,549 of NZ_JBLWEX010000167.1, read as the reverse complement.
ATATAATTAGCGTAATTGATCGTCATGATTTTTATCCTTTTGTTCATCTGTAAGTTAGCTCTATTGTTATAATAATAACATTCAAAGGAAAAAACAAAGCTAATTCTCACATATTTAGCTGTTTTAGATTTTATTTTGTTATTTTAATTACATTTAAGGTGATTAAATGACCGTTTAGAATACAGCGAACTAATATAAATAATTGATTTTTATCATTTTTAAATGATGAAAAGATTTTTCTGCGGGGGAGGCCGGCATTTTAATCTGCCGGCAATGTGAGATTAATCACGTGGGGGGCGCTAGTTTCTGACCCATCCTCTACTAATAGGTAAGGCAAAGCCAATCTGATAAAGGCGCTTCAACCCATTTGAAATGGCATCGCCGAACAAGTTCCACACCAATTGTGCAAACAGACAACCGACAATTCCTAGCAAAAATCCACCCACCATATCTAATGGCCAATGCACACCCAGGTAAATTCGTGACCATGCAATCGCGATGGCGATGGTCATCAGGCTGATAGCGGACCACAGTTTGTGCCAGAAAACAAAGGCGAGAGCAAAAGTGAAAATAGCCGTGCCGTGATCACTGGGGAAAGAACTATCGGGTGCGTGATTCATAAAATTATAACCAAAGCCGACAACAAAAGGCCGATCGTGGGGGATAAGCATCCCGATACAGGCGGCTGAAAGCATCGAGAAAGCAAGTGCGATAGCGGCTTTGGTGACTAAAGCACGCTGTGAATCCATGCTACTTTGTGGCCCCCACAACCACATCCCCACTAATAATACGGGGATAATCATAATCAAATCGCGAGCGATGAAAGTCGCAAAAGAAATCATCCATGGTGATGATGCTGGAGTGGCATTTATCATGGAAAAGAAAAAGTAATTCATTTGTTCAATCATTCTCTACCCTTATCGCGGTTGTAAAAACCGCTGATCATCCAATACGCAGCCAATTGACTGAGCCAAACCCACCAACCCGCCCACAGGTTATGGGTAAGAAAATGTGCCCCACGCATGATTTGTCCAAAACCCATCAACATGCCAAGACTCATACCCGCAAACCAACACAGTAAAGCCCAGCGTGGCCGCTCGGGATAAAACAAGAAAAACAACGCCATGACGGCAAACCCACTGGAGGCATGGCCGCCAGGGAAACAGTGGCCTGGGCCAGCACCAACCGGGGCAGTACCCATGAGCACATAGCTGAGGGATTTACCGCCATACTCGACCAGATCCCAAGGGCAGGAGTGCGCACTGGTCGCTTTTAGAACACCTATCACCAACGGGCCGATACCAAACAACAACATAGCGGTCACAACGCGCTTATTGCGGCGATAAATACCCCATAACAATGTGACGACGGCTGCGCTGATCAGGGCAATTTTCAATAAGCGATGATTCAGTAAATCCAGCCAGTAATTATTTTCCCATGGAAAATGTTGTGAGACCGGATCAAACCAATAATCACTGATAAGCCAATCCAACTGCTCATTGCGGGATAACCAAAGAAACAGTAATCCACTGATCACCAATGCAAAAACCTGCCAAAAATAAAAGGATAACGACAACGAGTAAAGGGAGTTTGTCCTAATTGTCAGTGCTGTTGAGGTTTTATTTAAGGTCGATGTAATGGCGTCAGATTGAGAGGCAGGTTTGTTGATCTTCACGAAATGGCCTGGAGCAGAAGTAATAATGTTCCTACTGTAATAATTTTGTCTTAAGAAAGCCTTAAGGGGGGAGTCTTTCGTACTTTCCGTTACACCAGTATTCGCTCATCAGCAGCCCACAGTAAAAAACGTAATCATGACGGAAACGGCACTACACCGCACCTGCCTGCACACTTTGCGTTATAAAGTTTTTTCAGTTTTAAATTCCTACAAAACAACCCGCCAGCCTGCGCCGTGGCTGGGGCTTTGCAGCGTTTTGCCAACTGAAAAGATTGAAAAGAATTTCAGGAGTTTTCAGTTTTTGGATCTCGGAGTGGATCATGAGGAAATGTTAGTGCATTGTATTTAAAGGGGATTGTATTAATTACGTGGGTTTGATAAACAAAAGTAAAACTTTGAGGAATTGAAGAAAGCCAGACAATCTCTGGCTTTATATGCGATTTTAATCTGTTGGTGACTGAAATTTGGGATGAGGCTAGGCGAGTGGTTTGACTACATGTGTGCAGTGTGGGTGGTCAGGGATTTTAGGCCCTTTATTACTGAAATCACCATTTTCATATGATGATATAAGCAATTGGTGCAAGTGGCTTATATCATGAACTTTACCTGCCAAAAATTGGGAACATGCTGAGCTTGTTTTCTCGGCGCTGGAAGGGGGAACAAAACACTCTGTATTCCCTTTGCCCAATTCTTCTTCCATAACAGCCTGATTATAGAAGCGGCTCAACTGAGTTCTAAGGAGGCGCTCAGGCCAGCCAGATGCAAAAACGCGGTTATCTCCAGAATGAATTGAAGTATATCGAGGAATTGCAGTTTCTACTTCAGTTAACGCCTTATTAAAATCAATCTCTCCATTGACGAAGCTCGCTAAAACTTTTCTAAACGCCTCAAGACGATTACCACCTTCAGTTACCTTTCCCACAATTGGTTTTTGGTTAATAAGAAGAAGTACTCTCTCTTTAAGTGGTGGATTATTGCGTAGAGCTTCGGGGATCTCTGAGAATTCGGATGCAAATTTTATCATCACAGTACCTTTCAATTTACATATGCCAATCTACGGCGGTCTCTCGAAAGAGTTGAAACTAGACCTTATCGCTTTATTGAGGGGGTAAACATGATGTACTTCATGGTTATAACATTTTGATTTTAGTTGAGTTTTTAATTATTAGTTATGCAATCAAGTGCGTGATGCCTGTCAATGAACAGAGGCATTAATACTGTTGCCGCCATTCTATCGCCAATGGCAGTGCAAGATGGTTGTAAGATGTTGATAGGTAAAGGCTTGAATTTCAGGCAAGAAAAAACCCGACTAGTCTTGAACCTAAGAAGGCGGGACTATCGGGCTCCTCAATATGGGGACATCAAAGAAAAGCAGTGGCATTAATTCAGACCCCAGTCCAGTAAGAAAGTTCTGGGCAAATGAAAAAAGCTTAAAAAATGTTTAGCTTTGCTTTGAGTCCCCCTTTTTACACATTAGCCTAAGATTCCTGGCCAGATAATGACGATTAGCGAGCCAGCCAAGGTCAGTAATACGTTTGCAATGGCATAAGTCCCTGCGTAACCAAGCGCTGGGATGTTACTGCGAGCAGTATCACTGATGATATCCATGGCGGGTGCACAGGTGCGCGCTCCCATGATTGCGCCGAAAAGCAGAGCACGGTTCATGCGCAATACATAAGCGCCAAAGATAAAGCAGATAACCACAGGCACCAAGCTGACGATTAAGCCGGAAATCAACATTTGCCCCCCGACCGCTCCCAGGCTGCTATTAATACCGCCACCTGCGCTCAAGCCGACCCCTGCCATAAAGACCATCAAGCCGAACTCTTTCACCATATTTAGCGCCCCTTGCGGGATATAGCCGAAAGTCGGGTGGTTGGCACGTAAAAATCCCAGCATGATCCCAGCCATTAGCAGGCCAGCGGCATTACCAATACCAAAACTAAAGTTACTGAATTGGAAGGTGATCAGGCCGATCATCAACCCTAAAATAAAGAAGGCACAGAACGCCAGCAGGTCAGTGACCTGACTGTGAATAGAGATAAAACCAATCTTCTCTGCCACACTTTTAACGCGTCGTGCATCACCGCTGACTTGCAATACATCGCCTTTATTCAGTACCACATTGTCATCAATCGGCATTTCTATCTGGCTGCGGATCACGCGGTTTAGGAAGCAACCGTGGTCGGTCAGTTTTAAATGGCTCAGGCGCTTACCGACGGCATTGCTGTTTTTGACCACAATCTCTTCGGTAACAATGCGCATATCCAGCAAATCGCGGTCGAACACTTCTTTGCCGTTACGGAAACTGGGGTCAAGACGGGAATGAGCATCCGGATAACCGACCAATGAGATCTCGTCACCGACTTGCAGTACCGCATCACCATCTGGGTTCGCCAAAATACCATTACGACGAATACGTTCGATATAGCAGCCAGTTTGGCGATAAATTCCTAATTCACGCAAATTTTTGCCATCAGCCCAAGCCACCAATTCCGGGCCAACGCGATAGGCACGGATAACGGGCAGATAGACTTTGCGCTGGCTGTCGGTATCGAGGCCGCGCTCACGAGCAATTTGTTGCGCACTGGTCGGCAAGTCTTGATGCTGAAGTTTGGGTAAGTACCGCGCCCCTAAAATCAGGCTAACCAGCCCGATAAGATAGGTCAGGGCGTAACCCAGGCTCAGGTTATCCTGGGCATGCTGCAACGCCGGATTATTTGCAATGGTATGGCGTAGAGTATCGCCAGCGCCCACCAAGACCGGAGTGGATGTCATGGAACCGGCCAGCATCCCAGCGGTCAGGCCAATATCCCAGCCAAAGAGTTTACCTAGCCCCAGTGCCAGAACCATTGCGCTGCCCACCATGACCAACGCCAGCATTAGGTAGTTCTTGCCGTCACGAAAGAAAATAGAGAAAAAGTTTGGGCCAGCTTCGACACCGACACAAAAAATAAACAGCATAAAGCCGAGGTTCAGCGCTTCGGTGTTAATAGTAAAATGCTGCTGCCCAAGCAACAGTGATACCACTAACACACCAATAGCGTTACCTAATTGAATCGGCCCTAATCGCAGTTTCCCCAGGCATAACCCCAGCGCTAAAACCACGAATAACAGCAAGATGTAGTTGCCGTTTAACAAATTTGCGACATTTATATTCACGAGTATGACTTTCTATTTGGTCAGGATGATCCACGATGTATACCCGTCATACTTCAAGCCGCATGTGCGTTGGCTACGTTCAATCACCCGAATCACTTACTCATGTAAGCTCATCGGGACTCTCTCACTTGCCGTCTTCCCGCAACTCGAATTATTTTGGGTATATACACCTTTAATGTTAAATCAGAGCGACACATATCTTTAAATTCAAAAATCTCTTCATTCAAAAAAACATCGCCTGACAGGATATAAATGTAGGCGATATCGAGTGTTATTCTAATCGGTCTGTTGCGAGACAGCCAGTAGTAAGCAGGAAGTTTGGTATAGCTAGAGGAATAGACGTGTTTACGACTGGAATGCGAGGTTATCTGCGGGTGTTCAGCGGTGTTATATGGCTTTAATGCCCATTTTTTACTGGGTTGATCCCAATGAGAGATAATAAAAAAGGGTGCTTAGCACCCTTTTTCGGATAAAACTCAAGTTTGGCCGACTGTTCTTAACGGTTAGCCAACAAGTGCTGTTTATCAGCCGATTATTGGAACAGGCTCAGGTTTTCTTTAGCGTAGGCTTCAAAATCTGTGCAGCCGCCAATGTGTTTTTCATCGATAAAGATTTGTGGCACGGTTTCTACTGGTTTGCCGACCGTTTTTTCCAAATCAGCTTTAGTGATACCTTCCGCGTGAATATCGATGTAACGGAATTTAAAATCCTCACGCTCAGTTTCCAGTTTTTCCGCCAATTCTTTGGCTCGTACACAGTACGGACATCCAGGACGCCCAAAAATCACAGCAAACATGTAAAACTCCTTGATTAATTTGAGATAATCACTTCGCCAACAGTTACTGATGTATTCAGCTGCTAAATGACTTGTAGCGTATTACTCATTCGACTGCTGACTACTATGCCTTTTGATGCCGTGAAAAAAAAGCAGGATTTACCTGTTAGTCCGATTAATTCTACCTATTTGCTTATGGGTACTGTTACAAATCTTGGGGATTCAATACACTAAGTAAACGCTGATATATAGCCAAAGAACGCGGTGTTGCAGGAGCAGGTTCCCAACCGCCTGCTGACATTAAGTGTGAAGGGTACTGAGCCTATCGGAGGTAAAGATGCGCTCGTTAGGAGATATGCCCCGTATTGTGATTATCTTAGAAGCATTGGGGATGATATTACTAGTTGTCGCCTATCTCAGTATAAATGACTATTTGTCATTACCTGGATCAATGGGCACGCCGACAGTTGCCATTATTATGATTTTTGTCGGGATTGGTCTGATGATCCCTGCGGCAGCCTGCATTGTTTGGCGCGTAGCCCAGGGTTTTGGCCCGCTATTAGGTAGCGCAGATAGAATCTCCAGACCCCAATCTAAGAAAGAGTTGGATAAAGCGCAAACCGAAAAGGAGAATAAATCCAAGTAAGCTCATTACAGCGTCTTTCCAACAACCGTAAATTAGTCGGGATTGAAGTAGCACTGTCGGCCAATATTCCGTAAGCTATGGCACTTTTCGTATTATGAGAATCGTGAGGTAGGTAGTTATGGATTCACTCATCGTCCCGGATTTAGCCTTATTACGGCGTTGGCTGGATCAACTCGGTATCTCATTTTTTGAGTGCGATTCCTGCCAGGCACTGCATTTGCCGCATATGCAAAATTTTGAGGGTGTGTTTGATGCCAAAATTGATTTGGTGGATAACGTTATCCTGTTTTCAGCGCTGGCCGAAGTACGCCCGACAGCCTTGATACCGCTCGTTGCGGATCTCAGTCAAATCAATGCCAGCTCGCTGACGGTTAAAGCGTTTATTGATATTCAGGACGATAATCTGCCCAAACTGATTGTCTGCCAGTCACTGACTGTTGCGGTCGGAGTCACACTCGCGCAATTCGGCCATTTTATGCAGCAAAGCGAAGAGCAGATTTCGATGATTATTCTGGAGGCGGGCGCGAACGACTTACTGTTTATTGGTAACAGTGATGACGATGAATTGCCGCAAACCGCCACGGCTTACCCGGTTATACATTAATCGACAATAATCAGAGTGCTACTGATAACCAGTGGCACACTATTTATTTCCTCGGTAAACCATAAGATTCCCCGCTAAACCATAAGATATTCTGCTTTTTACCCTCCTTTGCCAGATATTTGTCGCCGTTTATGCCATTAGTGACGTATTACATAGATAAATTATGCATAAAAAATCGATAAAAGGCGTTTTTTACCCTAGAGTCTGGCGTGGATTACGAACTGCGGTTATGCTGCTGTTTCTGCAAAGGGCATAATATTCCTCCGCAAAATCAGTGATTATCCTTGTGAGGTTAATAATCACTCACTGTGCATAGTCATGCAGCGGGTGTTTGTGGTCATCGTGCTCGGCAGGACAAAGGTGTTGCATCCGCTGGATGCAAATTTATCGCACGAATTTACCCCCTATTCTGGAGGAGTTAACGGATGTTCACCCAACGTAAAAAGTGGTTATCGGGTGTTGCTGCTGGCCTGTTAATGGCCGCGTCCGTCTCAGCATCTGCTGAAGAAAAAACACTGCACATTTACAACTGGTCTGATTATATCGCGCCAGATACGCTGGCTAATTTCCAAAAAGAAACCGGCATTAAAGTTGTCTATGATGTGTTTGACTCCAACGAGGTGTTGGAAGGTAAATTGATGGCGGGGAGCACCGGGTTTGACTTGGTGGTGCCGTCAGCCAGTTTCCTCGAACGCCAATTGTCTGCGGGCGTATTTAAGCCGCTAGATAAAAGTAAATTACCGAATGACAAAAATCTTGATCCTGAATTGCTGACGCTGGTTGGCAAGCACGATCCCGATAACAAATACGCGATTCCGTATCTGTGGGCGACCACCGGTATTGGTTATAACGTCGAGAAAGTGAAAGCAGCACTTGGGAAAGACGCCCCGGTCAACAGCTGGGATCTGGTGCTGAAACCGGAAAATCTTGAGAAGTTGAAAAGCTGCGGTGTTTCCTTCCTGGATGCACCTAGTGAGATTTTTGCCACCGTTCTTAATTATTTAGGTAAAGATCCAAACAGTATTCAGGCTACTGATTACACTGGCCCTGCCACTGAGTTGTTATTGAAACTGCGGCCCAATATCCGTTATTTCCACTCATCACAATACATTAATGATCTGGCAAACGGTGACATCTGTGTGGCTGTAGGTTGGGCCGGCGACATCATGCAAGCTTCTAATCGTGCCAAAGAAGCCAAAAATGGTGTGAATGTGGCTTATAGCATTCCAAAAGAGGGCGCATTAGCCTTCTTTGACGTGTTTGCCATGCCTGCGGATGCCAAAAATCAGGATGAAGCCTATCAGTTCCTGAATTACCTGATGCGACCTGATGTGATAGCCAATATTAGTAACCACGTGTTCTACGCCAATGCCAACAAAGCTGCGACCCCGCTGGTGAACGCGGAAGTCCGTGATAATCCAGGTATTTATCCACCGGCAGATGTGCGAGCCAAAATGTTCACATTAAAAGTCCAGGACCCGAAAATTGATCGCGTGATCACTCGGGCTTGGACCAAAGTGAAAAGCGGTAAATAAACCATTGATGGTAATCAGCTGCTGGTGGTGAGCCTGTCACTGATAACAGATTGATGGATAAGTAAAATAGATCATGGTAGGAACAGGGGGTTATCTTCCTGTTCCTGTTTTTTATTGCGCCGCACCTCGAATGCGGCCTGTTCTGCTTTTAC
>NZ_JBLWEX010000166.1:0-13019 GCF_048323875.1 Yersinia sp. LJYL362 | reverse complement strand
CAATAGAGGTAGAGCCACATTATTTATGAGACAGACAGACGACATGCGATACATCAGCCTGAACACAACAATTATTACCACCACCGAAACCACAGGTTACGGGGCGGGCTGACGCGTACAGGAAACATCAAAAAAAAGCCCGCACCTAAACAGTGCGGGCTTTTTTTTTCAATCAAATCTTTGCAAAAAAGTTTGCGATAAAAAAGCGCGAAAGCGGGAGAGAATCAGAAATGCGAGTGCTGAAATTTGGCGGGACATCAGTAGCAAATGCAGAACGCTTTATGCGTGTTGCCGATATCATTGAAAGTAATGCGCGTCAGGGACAAGTGGCGACGGTATTGTCCGCTCCCGCTAAGATTACCAACCATTTGGTGGCGATGATCGACAAAATGGTGGCTGGGCAAGATATCTCGCCGAACATCAGTGATGCTGAGCGGATTTTTTCCGAGCTATTACGGGGATTGGCTGATGCGCAACCGGGCTTTGAATACGAACGTTTAAAAGCGCTGGTGGCCCAAGAGTTTGCGCAACTCAAAAGCTTCCTGCACGGTATCTCGTTGCTCGGTCAATGCCCGGACAGCATCAATGCCGCTATCATCTGCCGCGGCGAGAAATTGTCCATCGCCATTATGGAAGCATTATTCCAAGCGAAAGGTTATCAGGTCAGTGTGATTAATCCGGTCGAGAAATTATTGGCACAGGGCCATTATCTCGAATCCACCGTTGATATCACTGAATCTACCCGCCGTATTGGCTCCAGCCGTATCCCGGCTGACCATATCATCCTGATGGCCGGTTTTACTGCCGGTAATGACAAAGGGGAGCTGGTGGTACTGGGGCGCAATGGTTCGGACTATTCTGCGGCGGTGTTAGCGGCGTGTTTACGCGCTGATTGTTGTGAGATCTGGACTGACGTGGATGGGGTTTATACTTGTGACCCCCGTGTTGTCCCTGATGCCCGATTATTGAAATCGATGTCATATCAGGAAGCGATGGAGCTGTCCTATTTTGGTGCTTCGGTTCTCCACCCCCGCACTATCTCGCCTATCGCCCAGTTCCAAATTCCTTGCCTGATTAAAAATACCTCTAACCCGCAAGCACCGGGTACCTTGATTGGTGGTGAAAGCAGTGATGATGGTTTCCCCGTGAAAGGCATCACCAACCTGAATAACATGGCGATGATTAACGTGTCTGGCCCAGGGATGAAAGGCATGGTCGGTATGGCCGCCCGCGTCTTTGCGGTGATGTCGCGCAGCGGTATTTCAGTGGTACTGATTACTCAATCTTCTTCTGAGTACAGCATCAGTTTCTGTGTGCCCCAGAGTGAGTTAATCCGTGCTCGCAAAGCATTGGAAGACGAATTCTATCTGGAATTGAAAGATGGTCTGTTAGAGCCATTGGATGTGATGGAGCATCTGGCGATTATCTCAGTGGTTGGCGATGGCATGCGCACTTTACGTGGCATCTCGGCTCGTTTCTTCTCAGCACTGGCCCGTGCCAATATTAATATTATCGCGATTGCGCAAGGTTCGTCCGAGCGTTCTATCTCCGTGGTAGTTAGCAATGATGCCGTCACCACCGGTGTGCGGGTTTGTCACCAGATGTTGTTCAATACCGATCAAGTTATTGAAGTGTTTGTCATTGGCGTCGGTGGTGTAGGTGGGGCATTAATCGAGCAAATCTATCGTCAACAACCTTGGCTGAAACAGCGCCATATCGATTTGCGCGTTTGCGGTATCGCTAATTCCAAAGCCATGCTAACCAATGTGCACGGTATTTCGCTGGATAACTGGCGTCATGAACTGGCCGAAGTGCAGGAACCCTTTAATCTCAGCCGCTTAATTCGTCTGGTGAAAGAGTATCACTTGCTCAATCCGGTGATTGTTGACTGTACATCCAGTCAGGCTGTTGCGGATCAATATGCCGATTTCCTGGCAGATGGCTTCCATGTTGTGACACCAAACAAGAAAGCCAATACTTCATCGATGAATTACTACCGTCAGATGCGTACGGCGGCGGCGAAGTCATGTCGCAAATTCTTGTATGACACCAACGTCGGTGCGGGCCTGCCGGTTATCGAAAACTTGCAGAACTTGCTCAATGCGGGTGACGAACTGATGCGTTTTTCTGGCATTCTGTCAGGCTCACTCTCCTTTATCTTCGGTAAACTGGACGAAGGGATGACCTTGTCAGAAGCCACATTGCAGGCGAAGGCGCTGGGTTATACCGAGCCAGACCCACGCGATGATCTTTCCGGCATGGATGTCGCCCGGAAATTGTTGATCTTGGCGCGTGAAGCAGGGTACAAACTTGAATTGGCTGATATCGACGTTGAGTCAGTGCTGCCAGCCAGCTTCGATGCCAGCGGTGATGTAGACAGCTTCCTCGCTCGCCTACCGTCACTGGACGGCGAGTTTAGCCGTTTGGTGGCAAATGCCGCAGAACAGGGCAAAGTGCTGCGTTATGTCGGGGTGATTGAAGGGGGGCGCTGTATCGTTCGGATGGATGCCGTAGATGGTAACGATCCTCTGTATAAAGTGAAAAATGGTGAGAATGCGTTGGCCTTCTATACCCACTATTATCAGCCGCTCCCGTTGGTGCTTCGTGGGTATGGCGCGGGTAATGATGTCACTGCTGCTGGGGTGTTCGCTGATCTTTTACGCACATTATCATGGAAGTTAGGAGTTTAAATATGGTTAAGATCTATGCTCCGGCATCGATTGGCAATGTCAGCGTCGGGTTCGATGTGCTGGGTGCGGCAGTCTCACCGGTCGATGGCACTTTGCTGGGCGATTGTGTCAGTGTGACCGCAGCAAACAGTTTTAGTCTGCGAAACGAAGGCCGCTTTGTCAGCAAATTACCTGATGATCCAAAAGAAAATATCGTTTATCAATGCTGGGAGCGTTTTTGTCAGGAAATGGGCAAAGAGATCCCGGTAGCCATGGTGTTGGAAAAGAACATGCCGATTGGCTCAGGGCTGGGTTCCAGTGCTTGTTCTGTTGTTGCTGGCTTGATGGCAATGAACGAATTCTGCGGCAACCCACTAGATAAATTCACATTATTGGGCCTGATGGGCGAGCTGGAAGGGCGGGTATCTGGCAGCGTTCATTTTGATAATGTTGCGCCGTGCTATTTGGGTGGCATGCAGCTGATTCTCGAACAGCCCGGCTATATCAGTCAAAGCGTGCCCGGTTTTGACGACTGGCTGTGGGTGATGGCTTATCCGGGCATTAAAGTCTCTACCGCTGAGGCTCGCGCTATTTTACCGGCACAATATCGCCGTCAGGATTGTATTGCCCATGGGCGCAATTTGGCTGGGTTTATTCATGCCTGCCACACTCAGCAGCCGGATTTAGCCGCTAGAATGATGAAAGATGTCATCGCCGAGCCTTACCGCACTCAATTGTTGCCGGGCTTTGCTGCGGCAAGGCAAGCCGCGCAGGATATTGGCGCGCTGGCCTGTGGTATTTCCGGTTCTGGCCCCACGCTGTTTGCCGTCTGCAATGATACCGAGACCGCGCAGCGCATGGCGAACTGGCTACAAAATCATTACCTGCAAAACGACGAAGGTTTTGTTCATATTTGCCGTCTGGATACCGCAGGCGCACGACTACTGGGATAACGCATGAAACTGTATAACCTTAAAGATCACAACGAGCAGGTCAGCTTCGCGCAAGCGATTAAACAGGGCCTGGGCAAGCAGCAGGGGCTGTTCTTCCCGCTGGAGTTGCCTGAGTTTGAACTGACAGAAATTGATAAACTGCTGGATCTGGATTTTGTCACCCGCAGCAGCCGTATTTTGTCTGCATTTATCGGCAATGAAATCGCACCAGAGGTGTTAACCAAACGTGTTCAGGCGGCGTTTGAGTTCCCAGCTCCGGTTGCTCAGGTTGAGAATGATATCGCCGCACTAGAGTTGTTCCACGGCCCGACATTGGCCTTTAAGGACTTCGGCGCACGTTTTATGGCGCAAATGCTGGCCGAAGTGGCTGGCGACCAGCCGGTCACTATCTTAACCGCAACCTCTGGTGATACCGGGGCGGCAGTGGCTCATGCATTTTATGGTCTGAAAAACGTCCGTGTGGTTATCCTCTATCCACGTGGCAAAATCAGCCCGCTGCAAGAAAAACTGTTCTGTACGCTGGGTGGCAATATTCACACTGTGGCGATTGAGGGCGATTTTGATGCATGCCAGGCGCTGGTCAAACAAGCCTTTGATGATGAAGAACTGAAACAAGCACTGAGCCTTAACTCTGCTAACTCCATTAATATCAGCCGTTTGCTGGCTCAGATTTGCTATTACTTCGAAGCCGTAGCCCAGTTGCCGCAAGAAGCGCGTAACCAACTGGTTATCTCCGTGCCAAGTGGCAACTTCGGTGATTTGACGGCGGGTTTGCTGGCAAAATCGTTAGGTTTGCCGGTAAAACGCTTCATCGCGGCCACCAATGCCAATGACACCGTGCCGCGCTTCTTGGTGAATGGCCAGTGGCAGCCAAAGCCGACGGTGGCGACGTTATCGAATGCTATGGATGTCAGTCAGCCGAATAACTGGCCGCGTGTTGAAGAGCTTTATCGTCGTAAAATCTGGCAGTTGAAAGAATTGGGCCACGGCGCTGTCAGTGATGATGTCACCAAAGAGACGATGCGCGAGCTGGCGGAGTTGGGGTATATCTCAGAGCCTCATGCTGCCATTGCTTATCGTGTATTGCGTGATCAGTTACAAGACGGGGAATTTGGGCTGTTTATCGGTACCGCTCATCCGGCGAAATTCAAAGAAAGTGTAGAAGAGATTCTGGGGCAAGAATTACCGCTGCCAAAACCACTGGCAGTGCGGGCACAATTACCGTTGTTATCTCATGATTTGCCAGCAGATTTTGTGAGATTACGTACTTTCTTGATGGCGTTACCGAAATAATTAAGCGCATAAGGGGCCAATCTGATTGGCTCCGAAGTTTAGCGGGGCGACTGCACCGATGGGCGCTCTGACGGCTTACGCCGTTACGACCCATTCGGCACATTTCCCCGCTTATCAACTATTTTAATCGTTGCGTGGTCATTTCTAGTGTTGTTCAGCCCGCTTAAAAACCAACTCATTTTTCGCCGATAGCCCGGCATCAAACTCATAACCTTCCAGATTAAAATCAACCAGTTGATCTGGTTTGGTCAGCTTATTTTGAATAATAAATCGGCTCATCAAGCCACGCGCTTTTTTGGCATAGAAACTGATAATTTTATATTTGCCGTTTTTCTCATCCAGAAAGACCGGTTTAATCAATGATCCGGCCAACCTGGCGGGCTTCACGGCCTTAAAGTATTCATCCGAGGCGAGATTTATCAGTACATTATCACCTTGCTGTTCCAACGCCTGATTCAGTTTCTCTGTTATCTGATCGCCCCAAAACGAATAGAGATCTTTGCCGCGTGGGTTGGTCAGCTTGATCCCCATTTCCAGACGATAGGGTTGCATCAAATCTAGCGGGCGCAATACGCCGTATAAACCAGAGAGCATGCGCAAGTGCTGTTGGGCAAAATCAAAATCGGCAGCGCTGAAACTCTGCGCCTGCATGCCGGTATAAACATCGCCTTTAAAAGCCAGGATCGCCTGACGCGCATTGTCTGGCGTGAAATCAGGCTGCCATTCGCTGAAACGGGCAGCATTTAAACCGGCCAGTTTGTCGCTAATTCCCATCAGGCTGCTGATTTGGGCTGGTGTCAGCTCACGGCAGATCTCGATAAGCTGTTGTGATTTATCCAACATCTCTGGCTGAGTAAACTTTTTGGTCGCTAGCGGACTTTGATAATCAAGGGTTTTAGCCGGGGAAATAACAATGAGCATGATGACATCCTATTAATACCCGGCATACTTCAAGCGGCATGTGCGTTGGCTACTTTCGTTCACCTCAGTCACTTACTTATGTAAGCTCCTGGGGACTCACTCACTTACCGTCTTCCCGCCACTCGAATTATTTAGGGTATATTTAAATAAGACACTGTAGCAAAAAGCGTAGTGTAGCAAAAAGAAGATTGGACGATTGCTAGGATAGATAGATTGAGTTGCCAGAGATGATATAGTTTAGCTAAATCGTCTCAGCACGATAAGAATGGATGAAATTGCTATTAACCTGCCGGTTTCTGGCTGTTTTAAAAGGCGAAAACGGTTGCGAACCAAATACTGCCTGTTTGCGCTTTTTTTAATCAGTTTAACTGCCTTGCACCAAGGCTTACGCATGTTATTATCAAGACAAGGCAGACGTCGAAATAGCTAATATTGCGAAACCGCTAACATTCCGAATGAGATGAAGCGCCATTTCGACCGAGATAAAAGTTGCGACATGCCAAAAGTTCATGCACAAACGATGAGAAACGACAACATGACCGATAAACTTACTTCCCTACGTCAAATCACCACTGTAGTAGCCGATACTGGGGATATCGCGGCAATGAAGCTGTATCAGCCGCAAGATGCAACTACTAACCCATCATTGATTTTGAATGCTGCCCAAATTCCTGAATACCGTAAGCTGATCGACGAAGCCATTGCCTGGGCTCGCGAACAAAGCAGTGATCACGCTCAGCAAATCGTTGATGCCACTGACAAACTGGCCGTCAATATCGGTTTGGAAATTCTGAAACTGATCCCGGGCCGTATTTCTACCGAAGTTGATGCTCGTCTGTCCTACGACACCGTTGCTAGCGTGGCAAAAGCGAAACGTCTGATCAAACTGTATAACGAAGCGGGTATCAGCAATGACCGTATTTTGATCAAACTGGCTTCTACCTGGCAGGGTATCCGTGCTGCGGAACAGCTGGAAAAAGAAGGCATCAACTGTAACCTGACTCTGCTGTTCTCCTTCGCCCAAGCGCGTGCTTGTGCTGAAGCGGGTGTGTTCCTGATTTCACCGTTTGTTGGCCGTATTCTTGACTGGTACAAAGCCAATGGTGACAAAAAAGAGTTCGCGCCACACGAAGATCCAGGTGTTGTTTCCGTGACCGAGATTTACCAGTATTACAAACAACACGGTTATAAAACGGTGGTTATGGGCGCAAGCTTCCGTAATCTGGGTGAGATAATCGAACTGGCGGGCTGTGACCGCCTGACTATCGCTCCATCTCTGCTAAAAGAGTTGGCAGAAAGCGAAGGTCCAGTCGAGCGTAAACTGGCTTATACCGGTGAAGTTCAAGCTAAACCTACACCACTGACTGAAGCTGAGTTCTACTGGCAGCACAATCAGGACCCAATGGCGATTGATAAACTGGCTGATGGCATTCGCAAGTTTGCTGTCGATCAGGGCAAACTTGAGAAGATGATCTCAGACCTGCTGTAATTTGACTGGCGGTGATTGATTCTCCGCAGTGATGTGACGAAAAGGTGGCGTAAGCCGCCTTTTTTATTGCCTGTTACCTGGGTCTGAGGGCAGTTCCAATAACCTGGGGTATGCTATTATTCGCCACAGATAAAGGGCTTTCGTCGAGGTAGTTATATGAATACATTGCGTATAGGTTTAGTTTCCGTTTCTGATCGCGCCTCAAGTGGGGTCTATCAGGATAAAGGGATTCCAGCACTGGAAGAGTGGTTGGCAAGTGCGTTGACCACTCCTTTTGACATAGAAACCCGTCTTATCCCCGATGAGCAAACGCTGATTGAACAAACCCTGTGTGAATTAGTCGATGAAATGGGGTGTCATTTGGTATTGACCACCGGCGGTACCGGCCCCGCAAGACGTGATGTTACCCCTGATGCCACCTTGGCTATCGCCGATCGGCAGATGCCGGGTTTTGGTGAGCAAATGCGCCAAATTAGCCTCCATTTCGTCCCGACCGCGATATTATCCCGTCAAGTTGGCGTTATCCGTAAGCAGGCATTGATTATCAATTTACCGGGGCAGCCTAAATCCATCAAAGAGACCCTTGAAGGGGTGAAAGATGCCCAATCGAAGGTGGTAGTGGCGGGGATTTTTGCTAGTGTGCCTTATTGCATTCAACTACTGGATGGGCCTTATATAGAGACCAATGCTGAAGTGGTAGCGGCATTTCGTCCAAAGAATGCCATTGTCGATATAAAAAGCTAAATTAAAACTTTTTACAACATAAGATACCATTCTGTGAGTGTGGGGAATTTTGTACGGTATAGTCATGTTTACTTTACAAAATGCTGAAAATATTTTTCTTCCCCTACTCTGGTTTATTACGGTGTCATATGTCTCAAGAACACAATTCATCTCAAGTCGACTTATCGCAACCTCATGTTGCCCAACAACATAATCATAATCGTCGGCTGAATAAGCAAGATTATAAAACCCTCACCTTGGCTGCATTAGGCGGAGCGCTTGAGTTTTACGATTTCATTATTTTCGTCTTCTTTGCTGCGGTTATTGGTGATCTGTTCTTCCCGGTGGACATGCCTGAGTGGCTGCGTCAGGTGCAGACATTCGGTATTTTTGCCGCGGGTTATCTGGCGCGTCCGCTGGGCGGCATTATCATGGCGCATTTTGGTGACTTGGTTGGCCGTAAGAAGATGTTTACTCTCAGTATTTTGTTAATGGCACTGCCAACACTCGCGATTGGTATGCTGCCGACGTATGCTTCTATCGGCATTGCAGCGCCGCTGCTGTTGCTGTTAATGCGCGTATTGCAAGGTGCGGCAATTGGCGGTGAAGTTCCTGGTGCATGGGTATTTGTGGCGGAACACGTACCACGTCGGCGCATTGGTATTGCTTGCGGTACTTTAACGGCAGGTTTGACGGCGGGGATCTTATTGGGGTCACTGGTGGCTACCGCAATGAATACCACCTTAAGTCCCCAAGCTATTTTAGATGGCGGCTGGCGTGTGCCGTTCTTCCTCGGTGGGATTTTTGGCTTGTTCGCCATGTATTTACGCCGCTGGTTGCAGGAAACCCCCATCTTTAAAGAGATGCAGGCTCGCAAGACCTTGGCTGAGGAACTGCCGCTGAAATCCGTGGTGGTTAATCATAAAAAAGAAATTGTGGTTTCGATGTTACTGACCTGGTTGCTGTCTGCCGGTATCGTGGTCGTCATCTTAATGACCCCGACTTATTTGCAGAAGCAGTTCGGCGTACTGCCCGCGCTGGCATTGCAAGCAAACAGCCTGGCGATTGTCGCGCTGGTATTGGGTTGTGTCATTGCTGGGCTAACCATTGACCGCTTTGGTGCGAGTAGAACCTTTATTGTTGGTAGCCTAATGTTGGCGGCGTCGACATGGTCGTTTTATCACACTAATCTGACTGATCCGAGCCAGTTAATTACCCACTATATGTTGGCTGGATTCTGTGTCGGTCTTGTTGGCGCAGTGCCTTATGTTATGGTGCGCGCATTCCCGGCTGAGATTCGCTTTACCGGAATTTCTTTCTCCTACAATGTGGCGTATGCCATTTTTGGTGGGTTGACGCCAATTGTAGTGACCTTATTGATGAAGGTGACTCCTATGGCTCCCGCGTATTACATGTTGCTGTTATCGTTGGTAGGGCTCCTGTTAGGAATCTATCTACGCAATGATATTAATAGTGATGTGAAAGTACATCTGCCAAAGAAAGCTTTGGCCGAATAAGTGCGTTTTTGAGTTCATGTCGCTGACAGGAAATAGCCCATAATGGTATGGGCTATTTTTTGCCGGGTATCATTTAAAACTCACTCTTAAAATTAAATCCGACCTTCTGTTTGACCCGAGCCGAGGGCTGAGAAATGACTTCAGCGAATAATGTTCTGGCACCTTGTTGCTGTAAATATCGGCCCAGCTCTCTCACTGCCGCCGTCCCAGCCCCTCTTACAGTTCCTTCGCGGTCGGGGAATAAGACATAGTCTGGCAGTGTCGCAGATGCAACCAGTTCCACTTCATCGCGGCTATTAAAACGGTCAGCCAGTACGACGGCGATAACTCTTCCTTGAAATTTAACGATGACATATATTTCACCAGGGCGGTGAAGAATTAATCTGCGATTGATAATACCTGTCACAACATTTCCAGCACGAAGCAGTCGGTTCTTGGCCTCATTAGTTTCCTCTGTATCGACATCCGCACTGGCACCTTGAGCGGGGTAGCCTTGTTCATATTGCTGCTCCCAGAGAGCAACGGTTTCCCTCAGTTTTTTCCGCATAGCTTGGGCATTGCTAACTTCGACATCTGAAAGTTTTTCTTCCTCCTCGGGGGTAGGGGTTGGGAGTATTTCTATTTCGAACTCTAATTCAGTCTGCTCGACAGACTCACCGTGTGAAATGATTATTGGGGGAGTCGGTCTATAGATTAAAGTTTCTAATAATAACTCATAAATTCCTAATGGTAGGAGTTCCACCTGTGATGGTGACTCATCAGATGAAAAATGAGCACTATAAGATACATAACTAAGTCGCGCGTAGTCTAACGCGGTTTTAATATCACCAAAGGTATTGTGGGTCGTTCTATCTATTATTTTTTCTGTTATAGCATGGATTAACCTATTTTCTACTGCTTGATTCTCGACTGCGACGCCGGTGCCTCCTGTTCTGATTATTGAATCTATTATTCGGCCAAAAAATGCTGAATTCCAGGTTTCTAAGCTGTTGCCAAACAGCAAGGTGAAGTCAGTCATCACCTCCAATGTCCAGTCAATACACTGGGGCCTTATTTGCCGGGTAGGACGAGAGTTAAGTAAATAATGGAGTGAAACCATACAGGCTTTAGCTACAGCTGGGAGGCTTAGAGAAGCACTATTTATATTGTTATGGATGTATGTCAATGTCATGTAATTATCAGTAGTTTCCTCTGTTCGTAATTCCATTTCTTTTAGTGGTTTTTGTTTCAATGGTTGACTATTTCCAGCAATATGTAATGTTTTCCCTTTTGTATTACTGCTGAAGTATTTATCTGCACTGAATACGATATTATCTAACTGTTGGCATTTTCCTTGTATAAGATAATTGTAGATGTTTAAAAAAGGGGTGAAAGTACACATTATTTTACTTGTTTGCGTTAAATCTCTTTTTTCCCAATCTTTATCATCTGTGTCTGCAGTCAGTATGTTTTTTGCAAGAATTAAAGGATTGTCTTGATTGTAGTTGGTTATGACTATGTTAGGGGATGTATAAATTGTGTTATCCCAGTCAAAGGAAATGATAGGCGATACTTCTATTAAATTATTCTTTGATGTTTGAATATATTGAATTTGTAAAGTATCTTCTTTTACTTGTATAATAAAAGACAGGTTTTTACTACGTTTGTAGCGTTCAAAGTAAAACTTATTTCTCATCCCTTGATCAGAAAAGCTAATTCTTCTCTTATTGATAGTAATGTTAGCACTATTCAATAACGTAAGATCATAATTATCATCTTCTCCAAGGCCATCAGTATTAAAGACAAATAGCACCTGTTTGTTTTTTAAGCGAGTATCATTCCAGTATTCGCCAAATGTATCAACGAGTTTTATTCTATGATTGCTTACAATGACACATTGTTGATCACAGCTAAGACCTGTATCTTCTGATGCTTTGATGCCCGTAATCGTACTACTCATTCCCAAGGCTTTTAAACTCTCATCAGTGATGCTCTCTGTTAACTCAAAATAGGGAGCATTAAAATTATCGTTCCCATAGACGGTGGCTTTCATTCCTGAGGGAATTGATATGGATTTAATACTATCGTTATGAACAGGTAATGTTTCGCCACTGTAATACAAATCTATTTCTTCATTAGGTGCTAAGCAAATATTCTCTCCTTCAAATTCATCTTTTGCATAGAAACAGACTTTGTCTTCATCTGAATAAACTAATCTTGGCATCATTAATATAATAATTGTTAATAGTGTTATGGCTATTTTCATTGGCTGGCCCTTGTATTTATTTACTCTGCTGTTCCATGTTACCTACAGGGCTTAGATATTATATGATGCATTTTTTCTTTACTTTATCTATTTTCATCATTCTATTTGATTATTTTATGGTGTTAATTTTTATCGAATAATATATTTTATTTAAAATATGATGAGTGAAAATAAAAAAACAGCCTCTAAACCTGAATGTTCAGAGGCTGCTAAATATAAACTGTTTAGGTGATCTGTAATTAAATTACAGGTTGCGCTTGTAAAGTCGGGCTTGGTTCACCAATAGGTAACACGGTACGGCCATATTGTTCGTTCAATACTTCCGCCATCGCCAGATAAATTGCGCTTGCGCCACAAATGATGCCTTCAAAGCCGGCGAACACCAGCAGTGAATGGTTACCGGTGAAGTTACCGATAGCCAGCAGAGCAAACAGCAGCGTCAGGCTACCGAACACAAACTGCAAAGCACGGTTAGCGGGCAAGGTACCGAAGAACATAAACAGTGTGAAGATACCCCATAGACCTAAATAAACGCCGAGGAATTGTGCATCTGTTGCTTCTGCCATACCCATTTTAGGTAGCATCAGCAAACCCACCAGGCTCAGCCAAAATGCGCCATATGAAGTGAATGCGGTGGCAGCAAAGGTATTACCCTTCTTATATTCCAGCATACCTGCCAGAATTTGAGCCAAACCGCCATAAAAAATCCCCATACTCAAAATAACAGAGGTTAGGGGGAAGAAGCCTGCGTTGTGCAGGTTAAGCAAGACGGTAGTCATCCCAAAACCCATCAGGCCTAATGGGCCAGGATTCGCCAACTTGGTGGTGTTCATAAGTCCTCTGCAATAACAGATTGCTAAAAATAATGGATAATTATCCGAATAAGTATAAAGCGCCTGAATGACTAAAAAGTCGTCGATATCCCTCAGTGCGCGCGGCATCATAATGATCCGCGCGCTTGGAAACAATGATCTTGAGGGTGATAAAAAGTAATTTTTTTTCATCTCCCCCCTTGATGCTGCGTTTCCTGGCCCCATCTTATTCCCAACCGCAGGGACTAATCACGAATCAGCGGAGACATGCATCAGTAGAATGCTGGGTATGAAAACATTGATTATGAAAATACGGGCAGTTGAAAAGAAACAATTCGCCCACATATAGATTAGTAACTTGACCGAATATGACTTTTTAGTGGAGGCGTTTTAGATG